>JBDRPB010000065.1:0-2063 GCA_043809485.1 Pseudomonadota bacterium
GGCATCTCTTCCCGACAGGGGGGACACCATGTGGCCCAGATATTGAGGAAGACCACTTTACCTTTGAAATCGGTCAAACTAACCTTCTCGCCATCGAGTCCGGCAAAGGTAAAATTTGGCGCGGGAAGCCCCACCTTAACCCTTGGCTTATAAGACGTAAAGAATGAATCTTTTCCTTGAAGTAGAATAACGACCGCTACCGCAATAATAATGAAAACAATAAGGATGGTTTTTTTAAAGCTACGTCTATCATCTGTTCGCACCCCTTTTTCTTCCATTTCCATCCACCGTTGATAAAAAAGATATCTAAAGGCCAAAATCGATCAAGAAGAACTGCCCGTAGGTTGCTATCCATTGGAACACATTAAAAAACAACATCAATCCGACGATGACCAGGACCACACCCATCCCCACCTCAACATAATGCGTCACTTTGCTGTATCGACGCAGTATCCCTGATAACCACCCAATGCTCAGGGCGGCGATCAAAAAGGGAATAGCCAAACCAGCGGAATATGAAGTGAGCAGCGCGATCCCCGAGGCAACCGAACCGCCTCCGATTGCCAGTGTCAGGATTGAACCCAGCACAGGACCAATGCAGGGCGACCATCCTGCCGAGAAAAAGACCCCCATTAAAAAAGAGGTAATGTATCCCCGCTTGCGGTCTGGATGGGCATGGACGCGGACATCGTATTCCAGAAAGTTGATACGAAAAACGCCGGTCATATGCAGGCCGAAAACGATGACCGCTATCCCGCCGATACGCGCCACCCAGATGCGCAGGTCGTAGAGCAGACTGCCAATGGCAGACGCCGCAACACCAAGAAACACAAAAACAACGCTAAAGCCGCATACAAAAGCCAGCCCGTGTGTAAAGGTCGCGAAACGATTTCCTGGCATATTTTCCCCCCCCGCTGCCCGGCCGCCCAGGTAACCGATATACGCGGGAACCAGCGAGAAGACGCAGGGGGAAAGAAAAGAGGCCAGACCGGCCAGGAATGCTAATCCGATTGAAATGTTAAAGCCCATAGTCACGCTTTGGCGAGAAAAAGAAACCCTTCGATCCTTCATTAGGTTTCGGCGGGCGTCGCTCCGATTTTTCCAAGGATAGAATCTGCTCGATCATCAGCAAGCCTTCTTTGCTATCCCATTTACGATAGCCACGGGCAAGGGCCAGAACCTGTCCCTGAGGGCTGATAAAAATATTGATCGGAACTCCACTCACGCCATATTGTGCAGCAGTTGAAGATTTCGGATCAAGCAGATTGAGGAAGGTCAGTTTTTTACGGTCGACATAGCTTTTCACTAACTTTCGTACTTGTTCATCACTGCCTTGGTCAATAGAGACGGCTATAACAATCAAGCCTTTTTTATTGTAGAGATTATGTATCTTTTCGAGAGAGGACCTCTCCCGGTCGCAGTAAGTTCACCAGGTAGCCCAAAAATTCAACATAACAAATTTTCCCTGAAATTCACGCAGGCTTCTTTTTCTCCCCTCTAAATCGGAAAGGATAAAATCGGGGGCGTCAATGGTTTTGTCTGGCCTAATAACCCCCATCTGTTCCATGTAATCCGCCGCTCCGTTGACAGGAAGGGCTGTTGCCCCCAAAAAAAGAAACAGGCAGAAAGTAAAAAGTAAAAAATGTCTGTTATGATGTTTCATCAATTTTATGCTCTCCTTAGTTTGAATCAAGTAGCTCGGTTCCTCATCTCTCGCAGAAAACGTCGTGCAACCTTTTAATGACCATGCGTCGCCTTGGGATTGGCCGCCCTGTATTTAGGTGAATAACCACAAAATGTCAACAATTATCAGCCGATTCTGTGGCTAATCCGTAAGAGGAGGTTTTATACCATGTTGGGAATTGGGCTGGTAATGATCAGGTAAACGGATTAAAATTGGACCGACCATCCTCTCGGGAGAACATCCGGGATATTTTGTTTCTCAAATGCCTTGCGATCTGGTATGAGTTATTGCCATGCATATTCACAGAAAATTGATCATAAGGCTTCTTTTGGCCTGGATTCTCCTATCCATCCTGATCGGCTCGGTCGTGTTCTTCGTC
>JBDRPB010000066.1:0-17679 GCA_043809485.1 Pseudomonadota bacterium
TGATGGAGAGGGGTTGTCCATCGTTTGCGGCCTTTAAAAAAACAGGCATTTTTTTGTTGCCCTATGAAACATAAAATCGAGCCTGCCAGACACCAGATATGGATGCCCTCTTCCTGCCTTTTGGGCTGCCGCTGCAAATCCGGCATCCGGGCTCGGAGGCTCATTTTCCTCAATGTTAATGTAATGCTTTTCCTTTTATTGTGGGTTCCCCGCTTGATGAGGAAGTAGGGGGGGACAGATCTCCCCCCAAATGAAGTAATAAGTCTGACGGCTTGAGATGCTATTCCTCAATAACTTCATATGAAGTGACTGTTATTACTTTCGTCCCGTCGTCCTCCTCAACCGTTCCTTTCACTTTTACCTTCTTGTCAACGAGTTCGATCAGTTCATCACCTTTCTCACTCTCAGCAATCTCATATACCTGATCATTGTCGGTCACGATTTGGTAACTGGCGTTCACTATCCCCAAGATGGTTACGCTGTCTGCCGAAATGGCTGGTCCTGACAGAAAGGCAATCATAAGCATGGCCAAAAACCCGATAAACAAATATTTCTTATTCTTTTTCATTTTCAAATCTCCCTTTTAATCAATAGATTTTTTGTTTTGCAAAAAATTGAATTCTATTCTTTTTTAATCCTTGAGTTTTGCTTTAAAGAATTATGGGCTGATATTAAACCCGGTTTTAACCTGTATTCCTTTATTTTTATTATCAGCCTGTTTTTTTCCTCTGTTAAAATGCCACTGACTTCCACCTCTTCCCGGATGAACGCCTTCAATTCTTTTTCTTTCTCATGGTTTTCAATAAGGTACTCAACCTCATCATAAGTCGAGACGGCTACGGCAACTACATTGCCTTTTTCATCCCAATCTGCCGGGATTACAATACCCCTTATTGTAACCGGGTTGTTTCCTGCTTTTCTTTTGTCATCACCTCCCTCTAATGTCATTTTGTCTCCGGAATGAGTTTCCATGTTATTCAAAAAAAGCAATGGGCATGCCAAAATTATAACTTATTGATTTTGCATGATATTTTTAGAATGTTTTGAGGGAATCGATCAGAATTGCCGGTTCCGATTCCAGCAAAAGAATGGGGATATGTCCTTTTCAGAGGCTGACAAGGTGGGTTAATAGCCTGAAATAATAAGGGAAATTGTAATAAGAAATCAAGGTTCCTATATATTGATAGATCGGAACACACAGTTCCGAATAAAAGGATTTTGACACCATAATCACGTTTTTTAGGAATATTCGTTAAGAGTTCCATAGCCCTTTTTCTCCAGCAGTGCCTGTTTTTCCATCTTCGAAAGGATAGAGGGGGGTAGAGAAAAAGAATTTTCCTTCTCTGTTTCCATCAAGTTTTTCCCATCGAATGCTACAACCTTAGCAATTGGCTTAATGAAGCACTGTCTAAGGGAGTAAGTATAGGCTCCCTGATCGGGAATAAGAAGGATATCCCCAGATTCTACTCCTTCTCCAAAAATGGATATTCCCCAAATATCATAGGGTGTGCAAAGAGAACCAAAAATTTTCAAATGGCGCTCTTTCAGGGAAGGTTTTGTTAGATTGATAACAGGGATAAATTCGGAGAGAGGACGTTCCCAGCCTAAAAGGTTTGTACCCCCATCAGTAATTACCGTCCTGAAGTCCTTCTTGTCAACTACCCTGAGCAGAATATGCATGGCCGGGGTTGAAATCCATCTGCCTGGCTCCAGCCAGATTTCGACGTCGCATAAAGGAGGACCCTGCCGCGAAAGTGCCTTTGCTATTTCCCTTGCGAAATCCTCAAGCGGTTTTGCCTTATGGTAGTAATGTCTTATTTTGAACCCAAATTCTGGATCAGTGAGCTGGATGAGTTTTCCCTTTAAAGTATTTTGTGGATTGAGCCATTCACCCTGTTCAGGCCAGAAGCCTCCTCCTATATCAAGAACTTGGAAAGACTGCATCAAGTTCATAGGTATGTATTGCCGGATGTACGAACCGATCTGTTCTATCATATTAACCTGTGCCTTTGGCCCCAAATTCCAACTGGCATGAAACTGAATTGCATGAATCTCTACATCTTTTGCGATCATTGCCCTCTTTAGAATAACTGGCAAATTGCCAAGAGGAATTCCAAACTTATTCCATCCATTGTCGTGATTACTGTGGACACGGATCCCCACTTTCATAGTATCTCCATGGCCCTCTTCCTGTTTCAGAATTTTAGATAACCTTTCAAATTCACCCATGCTGTCCATGAGTAATGTTACATTTTGGCGATTTTGGATGGCGAGTAAAAGCTCATCATCGGTCTTTCCAGGCCCACTGAAGATGATATGTTTGCACCCCATGGAAAGTGCTGCCTTTAATTCGAATCCACTTGACACATCGAGCCCAATCCCTGCTGCCACAGCGCCTTTGCATATACCCTCAAAAGAATTGCTCTTTAAAGCATAAAAGATCCTGTATCGATCAAGGTATCTTGAAAAAACCTTGTGGAAATGACTTATTTGCAGGGATAGAGATGGCTCGTCAAAAAAATATTGTGGTGTTCCAAATTGGTATGCGCTCTTCAGAAAAATTTCTTTTTTTTGTAGTAAAGAGTTCAAATAATTATTAAGAATCTCTTGAGGAAGACGTTTTTCATGGCTTTTTAATGCTCTAACAAAAAGAGGGACTAATTTAAATATGGCCTGGTTATCCCTCCCGGTGGCAAATAGTTTTTTAATTACATGTATTTTGTTTTGATTCCTTTTGTCCATAATTACAGTTACATCCCTCTAGTTTTTTGCAACCCAAAGCCGATTATTCATACTATGGAAATTTTGAGAAGGCTTTGAAGGTACTGAGACACAGAGAACAGATTAGAATTAAAATCAAGAGAGACTATGCAGTATCCAAGGAGTCTGTTGTCATAGTCGGCAGGGGGAAAAACAATTCCGTCGCCCACATTTTTTTTAAGTACCATTGCCTTGACCCAGGGAAGGGGGAAAATCCGGGATGGATCCAGATAAATGATTACCCCTTCCTTCGGGGCAAAGAAGTTTATACTCGCGAATGATTCAGGAGGCATAGAAAACACCTCAGGAGGTTGGAATTTCCCGGACATAATATGTAAATGCGTCCCAAGTAGGTCATATCCTGTGGCGATTTCCACCAGATCAGGGATTGAATCACCACCTGGCCGAGGTGTCATCTCTATGATAACCGGAAGTCCGTCATCAGGAACAATGAAATCGGCCATAAAGTGTCCCCAGATAAACCCCAGGGAGATTGCGGCCCTTTTGAGGACATAAAGCAGGTTTTCTCCAGAGAACCTTTCTGGATAAGAAGGGGGGAATGTGTACGCGAGAATGGAGCCAAATAGCTGGTCAAGGGCTTTTATCTTCCCTGTTTCCCTGAGAATCATTATTTGTCCATTCTGAAACATGAAATCACAACTAAATTCAGGTCCAGAGACAAACTCTTCGACAATCCATGAGCGGCATGGGTCAATAGGAGTGGTCTTAGAAGGGATGGGAATTGGTCTAAAGAGAGGATTTGACTCCCTCCTGGGAAGCTCATCCTTCAGGGTTCCTACTGCTCTTTTAATCTCCTCTTCATCATCACATCGAAACACGAGTTCACTTCCGCTTCCAGAAACAGGTTTTAATACAATTGTCCTCTTGATGCAGCGAAAAAAGTCAAGGGTTTCATTCAGGTTCGAAGCGATAGCGGCAGCCGGGGTGGGAATTTCTGCTTTTTTCCAGAGGCTTCTTGCTTCAAATTTGTTCCTTGCATGGACGATAGCTTCCAGAGAGGGGAATGGCAGTCTTAGATGATGAGCTAACCTGGCTGCGGGAATAAGGGACTCGCAGTCAAAGCAGGCCACACCCTGAGGTGACAGATTATTAGTGGATAGATTCAAATCCACCACGTGCATTGTTTGTTCAAAATCTTCAAGATAGCTAAACAGAAGTGCAGATTTTTCTATGCCTTCGAGAAAAGGATCCCCTTGAAATCGTAGGTCAAGCACAAAAAGTACAGATGCTGGATATTTGTCATAAATTTTTCTCACATAGTCAGGGGTTGTTCCTACCACGATGACTGGCTCACACCACATGAAAAATTTCCCCCTCGGCAGTTAGATTGAGTGCATATAGCTGACCTCTACCGAGGAAATTGTAGTGGCACTTGCCGATTCGTGTTCTGCTTCATGTTCAGTTCTCAATGCGGGTGTTAGGAATTTGTAAAGTGGCTCAGGATCAAGGTGCCAGAGTTTCTTCCAGTGGAAATCACCGCAAAGGAAATCAACCTTAGAAAGACGTTTTTTGAAAGCAAAGTCAATGTGATACATATTTATGGCCTTCGCTATCCCTGGTAGTTCAAGATCGGCCCCACCAAGGAATACCGTATATGTTCCCCGATATAATGCACCTAGATCGACCGCCACAATTCTACCATTGATTTCAAGAGATACCATCCGGAGCCATCCCTTACGGTGGAGAAAATGCATGGTGTCTCTGACGCTTTCTCTGAACCGAGGATCATAAAGATAAGAATCCAGTCCGAAACGCTGGATGCTTGTTTTTACTATAAAGTCAAAGTCTTGCAATCGGTTTAAATGGAAGGAACAGGCAGTATCAGTTAGGGATTTGATCGTTTTAATAAGGTTCTTGTATTTTTTGTTGGGAAACCTATTGCGGTAAAGCGTTATGTCAAAATCCAGATTGGCTGGGTAAAGGGAATAACCTATTTCATCT
The DNA here is from genome assembly GCA_043809485.1 of Pseudomonadota bacterium. GTDB lineage: Bacteria > Desulfobacterota > DSM-4660 > Desulfatiglandales > Desulfatiglandaceae > 4484-190-2. Next base: position 4,723 of record JBDRPB010000066.1, read on the forward strand.
ACATGGAGATCAGGGAAAAGGTGATCCTCTGAGATCTCCATATACCTCAGAAATGTCCTGTCAGGACAAGAGAGGTAAAGCTCAGGAAGAAATTCACCCTCTCTCAAATAAATAGGAGTACGTTCCAGCCATGTCTTCGCTTTCCATGTCTCTCCAGGGAAAAAAACAAACATTTCCAAATCATCTATATAAGAGAGTGGTAATACAGCAGCGACCCCTTTCCGGTCTTCCAGAACCAGGAAGCAGGGCCTGCAATTGAAATGATGCTGAAAACAGAGACGAAATTCCCACAGGTCGGATATGTGTTTGGGATGGATAAAAGCATCCCATAAGGCCTTACACTTACCTAAGTCCGTGACGAAAGTCTTCTGGATCATTTATTTTGTCAGCCTTATACATGTAATTTTAGTTGGATTTTTTGGAATCACTCACGCTTAACGACCTGAAGATTCACCCTTTCAGCCTTAAAAAATTTTTTTGCAAAATCCACTACAGCTTGTGAATCGTAAGGCTTACAGCTGAAAACATCGAGATAGGTCGTATTGCTGTTGTTAGCGAAATGGGCAGAAATAAGAGAGGTTTCTATGAGCTGAGTCATGGAGTAGCCTGCGACCCGCTCCTCCTCGCCAAAATAGACCACCTGAGTCTCACCGAAACGTTTCATTTCGATTAGATCGCAGAGTTGTACTACAAATTCTTTAATCCTTTTGTCGCTTCGGATGGTTTGTGGATCGCAGTTATATAGATCGATGCACGAGAGGAGGCCCCAATGATGGATAGTACTGGTATTGGTATGATCTTCTTTGACTTCTTTGCGCATGTCAAATATGTCTCCTTTGTCAACTTTAATGATCGTCAACATGATATTTCAGTTTGATGTAGGATACTCCCAAAAAATCATGGCAACGAACACCCTCCTTGTATAGTTTTAGCTTTAGGAGTTTGTTCTGTAAATGTAAATAGTTTATAAACTCATTAATCTTCATATTTCAGCCTAATATTTTTTTTAACGAATATCAATCCTTTTCTCCTATCTGGCTTCGGAAAAAGCAATAGACGTGCCACACACCTAACTCATTGATATTTTACAGCATATTAAATCTATAAGAAATTGTCTTCAGAACTATTTGTTCCGATAATAATGGTAAGACATTGGAATTACTTGTCTCTTGCGGACTTCGAATCGCCTTAATATACTTAAATGATTATGGAAATAAAGGAAGGAACTTTAAGTTCTTTTTTTTACGAAAATAGGAACCTGTAGTTCCGGTCTGATTTTATTGGAGGGTAGTATGCACTTTGAATTCCTCTTTTCGGATGTCGTATTTTTTCATCAATTTGTGTAATTGACGAGTCGTGATCCCTGCTGCCCTTGCAGTGTTCTGGATATTTCCCCTGTTTTGGGCCAGTTGTTCTTTCAGGTAGTTCCTTTCAATGTCTTCTATGCCCTTGCGTCTCACCTCTGCTATAGAAAGTCCAGCGTCAACCGAGACGGTCGCCGATAAGGTTTCGGACTTAAAAAGTTCGCCCGGGAAGCTCTCCTGGGTTAGCACAGAGGATGTCTCCAGAATACAGGCCCGTTCCATAAGGTTTTCAAGTTCCCGGATGTTTCCCGGCCAGGAGTAATTCTTAAATGCGTCAATAACCCTGGGATGAATATGGTGTATCTCCTTTGTATTGAGTCTGTTCATCCTTTTCAAAAACTCCTCAATAAAATAAGGAATATCTTCTGCTCGTTCCCGCAATGGAGGAAGCTCAATGGGAAATACATACAATCTGTAATAGAGGTCCTTCCTGAACTGCCCGTCGTCGCACATTTTCTTAAGGTCCGCATTTGTGGCCGCAATGACTCGGACATTGGCCTCAATGGTATCTTCACCGCCAACCCGTTGAAAAGTGCCGTCCTGCAGCACCTGTAAAAGCTTGATCTGGGCAGATGGCGTGATGGTGCCTATCTCGTCCAGGAAGATCGTCCCTCCGCTGGCAATCTCAAACTTGCCCAGCTTCCTCCGGACAGCCCCTGTGAAGGCACCTTTCTCGTGTCCGAACAGTTCACTTTCCAACAACGTATCAGGGATAGCCCCACAGTGAACACTGATAAACTGGGCGTCCCTTCGGTTGCTGTGCCGGTGAACAAGAGTTGCCAATACTCCTTTTCCAGTCCCTGTTTCACCAGTCAGCAAGACAGTACTTTTTGGTTAATGCTACGGATCGTATCTTATCAAAGACCATTTTCATTACAGGGTTTTTCGTCTGTATGATTTCTAACGAATCCGTTTCCCAAAACTTATCACGGAGGTAATCGACTTCGGACTGCATGATCAAAGATTCATAGACATTTTCAATGACATATTTCACTTCCGCCGGATTGATTGGATAAGTAATATAATTGCTGGCCCCTGCCTTAACGGCCATCACGGCTTCTCTGATCAATTCCTGGGAGGACATTACAATGATTTCAATCGTGGGGAATAAATGCCAGAATGACCGCAAGGCGAGCTTATATCCGTTCTCAGGCACTGACTCTTTGAGAATCCCCACATCAATAAAGATGAAATCGTAACGCTTCTTGTGAAGTATCTCCAAGGCGGCATCTTTATCCGCTATGTTTTCAACCCTGTACTCTGAACGAAAACAAGAGTGGATGCTAAAAAAAACCTCTTGTTCTTTTGAAATAACGAGAATGTGTCTCATCTTCTCCCTCAAGAATTCTCAGTCATATCTTACATATCTTCCTATAACATGATGAAATATAAGTACTACTTTTTTTTTGTAAATCCTATCAGAAAATAAACCTCCTATGAAGATATTTTTCTATCGAGCAGTGTTTCAGAAATGAGCAGAACAATGAATTCCTAAATCGCTAATATAGGAACCCGCAATTCCTTTTCCAGTTTTTCCTCTATATTTCAGATAGTTAAAGAATGGAAAGGTTGCTCGTTCGGATCAAACTAATGTTTCTTGGGGAATTATCGGAATCCTCAGTTCCGATGATAAAATGCCTGCAATCAAACAAACCTTTAGATATTAAGAGGTTATAGCTATGGCACGGGTGTTGCCTTAGTATTATGGTGTAATCGATAAAAACGGATCAAACACTATGAGGAGGTATGGATATGAAAATAAAACCGTTAGGAGATCGAATTCTCGTTCTGGGGGTGGAAAAGGAAAAAAAGACCAAAGGAGGAATCCTTATACCCGATACGGCAAAAGAAAAACCTCAGGAAGGTAAGGTCATTGCTGTGGGGCCTGGAAAGGTGAACGAAAAGGGTAAACGCATTCCCCTGGATGTGAAAAAAGGTGATCGTGTGCTTTTCGGCAAGTATGCGGGAAATGAAATCAAGATTGATGGTGTGGAACATCTGATTATGCGCGAAGATGATATTCTCGCTATTCAGGAATAATCACGGAGGTTTAAAATCATGTCTGCGAAAGAGATCAAATACAGTGAAAAGGCGAGAGAAAAGATGATGAAAGGCATTGACATCTTAGCCAATGCCGTGAAGTTGACTCTTGGTCCCAAAGGACGGAATGTGCTTATTGAGAAGTCGTGGGGGTCACCCAAAACTACGAAAGATGGTGTAACCGTCGCCAAGGAGATCGATCTGGAAGACAAGTTTGAAAACATGGGCGCCCAGATGGTCAAGGAGGTGGCCGCCAAGACGTCCGAAGTGGCAGGAGACGGCACCACAACCGCGACCATTTTAGCCCAGGCCATCTACCGGGAGGGTTCCAAGCTGGTAGCGGCAGGTTCCAACCCGATGGCCATTAAGCGCGGGATTGAAAAAGCCGTAGAGATTGTCGTGAAAGAGCTGAAAAAGATATCAAAGCCAACTAAAGAAAGGAAGGAAATTGCTCAGGTTGGAACCATTTCTGCGAACAATGACGCCACAATCGGAGAAATCATCTCCGAGGCCATGGAAAAGGTAGGCAAAGAGGGTGTGATTACCGTAGAGGAAGCAAAGGTCATGGAAACAACCCTCGAAATTGTAGAAGGCATGCAGTTTGACCGGGGCTATCTCTCCCCATATTTCGTCACCGATGCTGAAAAGATGGCGGCCCACCTGGAAGAACCCTATATTCTTTTGCATGAGAAAAAGATCAGTAGCATGAAGGATTTACTTCCCATTCTGGAACAGATTGCAAAAACAGGTAAACCTCTATTGATCGTAGCTGAGGATGTAGAAGGCGAAGCACTTGCCACACTGGTGGTTAATAAGCTGCGCGGTACCTTAAAATGTACGGCTGTCAAGGCCCCTGGATTTGGTGACAGGCGCAAGGCCATGCTGGGAGATATTGCTGTGTTAACCGGTGGCCAGGTGATCAGTGAGGATTTGGGTATCAAGCTGGAAAATGTGACATTGAAAGATCTTGGCACAGCAAAGCGCATCACCGTTGACAAGGACAACACCACTATCGTTGACGGTGGCGGCAGCGGCGAATCTATCAAAGGCCGTGTGAAACAGATCAGGACACAGATCGAGGATACAACCAGTGATTATGACAAAGAAAAACTCCAGGAACGCCTGGCAAAGCTGATCGGAGGCGTTGCGGTCATTAACGTGGGAGCTGCCACAGAGACCGAGATGAAGGAGAAAAAGGACCGTGTAGAAGACGCCTTAAACGCCACCCGTGCAGCCGTGGAGGAAGGTATTGTTGCTGGCGGCGGGGTTGCGTACATCCGTGCGATGAAGGCACTTGAAAAAGCTGAATTTCCAGGCGAAGAGCAACTGGGGGTGAAACTTGTCAAACGCGCCCTTGAAGAGCCGGTACGGCAGATTGCCAATAATGCTGGTTTTGAGGGCTCCGTGGTGGTACAGCACGTGATGAAAGGGAAAGGCAATTTTGGATTTAATGCGGAAACAGGAAAATATGAAGATCTTATACTGGCCGGTATTGTCGACCCCACTAAGGTGACCCGGTTTGCCCTTCAAAATGCGGCATCTGTGGCCGGACTGCTTATGACCACTGAGGCAATGGTTGCTGAGAAACCGCAAAAGAACAAGGCTTCGGTTCCTGCCATGCCTCCGGAAGACATGTACTGAAAAACGTGTTAAGAGTTAACCTTATATCTCTTTATACATTTATGCTGACCCAAGAGAAAAGAAAATATTTTGAAGATCTCCTCATTCAAAAGTTGGATGGGCTCATTGCTGAGACAACTAAAACCATAAGCGGCTTTTCTGGGCCCAAAGATGAGTCTCCTGATTTCTTAGACCAGGCGTCTCTGGAATATGACACAGATTTTTCCCTTCATCTTAAAGAGAGGGAAAGCAGATTGATGAGGAAAATCAGACGGGCCTTAGAAAGGCTTGACGAGGGGAATTTTGGTATCTGTGAACAATGTGGCAGGGAGATCTCTGAGGAGAGACTAAAGGCCCGTCCTATGGCCGCGTTGTGCATCAAGTGTAAAAAAAGACAGGAAGCCACAGAAAAAAGAAAAGGATTATAAACTCGGAGGAACCCGTGTTTGATGCTTGGTTAGGTAAGCAGCTATGAATCAAGGTGGATTATTAAGCGTAAAACCATTTTCAATTTATAGGCAACTACCTGCCACGTCAATGCGGCATAGCAACTTTCACCTCTGATCTGCTTGCAGCTGTCGCGTCCGAAGCTCCTGAAATGGACATCTTGGCTATGGCTATGAAGAGTGGGAGGACAAGGTTCTCAAGCTGGAGCAGAAGGGTATTGCGCGCTATCATGAATTTGTGCCGAGTGGAGATATCTATTACAAGATGATGGCCGTGTGTGACTTTATTGTGTTGCCGTCTACTGATGAAACCTAGTCAGGAACCCTTGCCCGGATCATAGCCCTTAACACGCCCTATATCACTACTGCATCCATGGAGGGATTGACCGCCCAGACCCTGGAGAGAGAAGGAGGCTTATTATTTACCACCAGGGATATGCGTAAATAGAAGGTGATAAGGCTGGCTTTCGATGAAAAACTTCGCCTGGACCTGGGCGAAAACCTGAAACAATACCTTGATGATGTTGTCTCCTGGGATGTAGTATGCAAATTATACAACAGGGCATACGCTTTGGCCCGCGAAGCCAAACGAACGGGCAGCCCTGTTGTTCTGGACACGGAGTTTTGACAAAATGAGCAATGCACGGTTCAAAGAGCTTTTTCAACGGCACGAAAACAATCCTATTATTACCGTTAAGGATCTTCCCTATCCGGCCAATTCGGTATTCAATGCAGGTGCGACAAGCTTTGGAGGTGAGACACTGCTTTTGATGCGCGTCGAGGACAGACGCGGGATATCCCACCTGACAGCCGCTCGAAGTATAGACGGTATTGGCAACTGGCGCATCCATGACCGGCCAGCCTTGATGCCCAGTCCTGAGACACACCCGGAGGAGATCTGGGGAATAGAGGATCCCAGGATCACTTTCCTTGAAGAGCTAAAGCTGTGGGCCATCGCATATACGGCCTATTCCAAGGCCGGGCCTCTTGTCTCTCTCGCTACGACCGTTGATTTCGAAGATTTTGAACGTCTTGGCCCAATCATGCCTCCGGAAGATAAGGACGCAGCCCTGTTTCCGGTCCGTATCAAGGGGCGCTGGGCCATGCTTCACCGCCCGGTTTCCACCTTTCATGCTACTGGAGCTCACATCTGGATCTCCTATTCGCCCGACCTTAAACACTGGGGCGACCATCGGATACTCATCCCAGCCCGAAAAGGTGGCTGGTGGGATGCGAACAAGGTTGGCATCTCACCACCGCCGCTTCAGACCGATGAGGGCTGGCTGCTTCTCTACCACGGAGTCAAGAGGACAGCAAGCGGAGCCATTTATCGTCTTGGACTGGCGCTTTTAGATTTGGAAGACCCTTGCCGGGTAATCGCCAGATCCGACCAATGGGTTTTTCAGCCTGAAGAGGCATACGAGGTCTTCGGAGATGTGGATAAGGTCGTGTTTCCGTGCGGCTGGCTAAATAATGGGGACATTGTGCAGATCTACTATGGTGGAGCGGATACCCATATAGCCCTGGCCACGGCAAGCCTTTCCGAGTTGTTGCTCTGGCTAAAGGAACACAACAGTTAATCAAGAAAATAGCTGCGTGCATAGGAAAATCAAACTATCCTGACAACTTAAGACGCATGACGTGCTGGCTAATAAGACAAAGCTATCCCGGAGATTCAATGAATGAAATAATAACTTATTCATCTGAAGTAAAGGCCTCTAAAGACATTAGTACAATCTATGACGCTGTTTCCTGGTTTGAGAAAAACGCATTGTTGAAATTCAAAAAAAGAAATAAGCGAAAGAAATTAGAAAAGAAACTTGCATTAAAGGATATATTAAACATCCATAATGATGACGGGATAAGAGATTTGGCACAATTAAAAAGAATGGATTTTGCTTGATCAATTAATAATACCATGATGATCTCAGCAACATATATCTGCCCGGTTAAGGGGCTGACCTCTCTCGAACCGCCTGAACCGGCTCGATTAGGCCAGGTGGCCAGGGTGGCTAAAAACCTGGGTCTGGAACGGCTCCTGCTTCCAGTCCTGGAGGAGTCTCTGCTTAAAACGTCCAGGGCCAGAGTCAGTTACCTTGAAGGGCTTATCAAGGACCTGGACCAGGTGTCCGAGGCAGGACTTACGGCGTGGTTGATCGCCCCGGCCCAACGACTCCTTGGCCTGGATTGGGTGCCACCTCACCTGGTTAAGGCTGTCCGGGACCCCAAGGCAGGCCGTGTCTTTCTTGAGGGGCGTCTCAGGAATCTGTGGCCGTACAACTGGTGGAATGATCTGTCCATACTCCAGAAGAGACTAAAGATCTTCCGGGAGCTTGTAGCTGCGGTCTCGGGACACCCAGCCCTGACAGGCTGGCTCATCATGGACAGGGCCTTAGAATGGTCGCGGCCAGATACTGAAGTGGCGAACCTGGTGCTAAAGTCTTATATGGCAGAAATTCGGGAGAGAGATGAAAGCGGAAGCATTTGCATGGGCTTAGGCTGGTCAGAGCTTCTGAACCCGGAGATGGCTCAAGTACTGACACAACAGGTTGATGGCGTGCGAATGAGCGGTCTTGAAAGCCTGCCCCAGGGTCTGAACAGTACTACGGGTCTGGCCGGAGAACTATTGATGGCTTCCTACCTGGGTGCTCTTTCCCAATGGATTTTCGGGCGGCCAATAGAAGTTGAGGTTGGCTGGGGATTATCGGATAAGGCAGGTGACCCTGAGGAGATATCAGAGGCCGGCAAGCGATTGGCCGGGCAGAGTCTGGCGGGTGTGATATGGTTGAGTCTTATCGGCCCTGAGCCGAGGCTTCACACCCAACCCCCCTGGGGCCAGTGGCCCGGCCTTGAAAGGGTTGGGCTCCTGGGTCAAGACCTGGAGCCAAAGGAGTGGGTGGAGCCATTGTTAAAAGAGATTCGCACCACCGAAACAAGACATGAGGTCAATGATTTCATTGACTTGAGCCCCGAAGAATACCTGGTAGATCCACAAACCCATCTTTTCAGACTTTGGGAGCACTTCAGAGAATCAAACTGAGATGACACTCTTTCCCTACATTCCTAACTTTGACGACATAGTAACGTTTAAAAGGAGATTGCAATGCTAAAAGGGTCCTGGAAGCCCAGGATGGAAGCCTCGAGACAGATAGCCTGGAACCTGGGCCTTATAGCCTTGGGCAGCGCCCTTTGTAGCGTGGCCATTAACGGGATTCTGATCCCCCAGCAATTTTATGGCGCGGGATTTACCGGAGTGGCCCTTATCATCCATTACATGTTCTCTTCCCTGCCGGTCGCTGTATTGTATTTTATTCTCAATGTACCTGTCTTTTGCCTGGGCTGGATCTATGTGGGCCGTCGCTTTTTCCTTTACAGCATCGCCGGTATGTTTATCTTCACAGGCACACTGGTATGGATCCACATTTCATTGCCCGTCCACGATAAGATGCTAAGCGCTATTCTGGCAGGTATCATCGTGGGCGTGGGATCGGGGATCATTTTACGATCCCTTGGGTCGGCCGGAGGGTTAGACATACTCTCAGTTATTTTTCTAAAGCGTTTCTCCATCCGCCTCGGCACCACCATCCTGGCCTTCAACAGCCTTATACTGGTAGCAGGGGCTGTTCTTTTCTCCCTGGAGGGAGCCCTTTATACCCTGATCTACATCTTTGTCAGCTCCTACATGGTCAATCTTGTGGTTACTGGCCTGAGCCAGAGGAAGGCGGTTTACATCATTTCTCCCCAATGGGAGGAGATTTCCCACGAGATTATGGATAAGATCCAGCGGGGGGTTACTGTTATTAAGGGCCAGGGAGGGTACACCGGCAGGGATGAACAGATCCTGTACACAGTCATAAGTTTCCGGGAACTGCCACAACTCAAACAGTTGATCCGTGGTGTTGACCCCAATGCATTCGTGGTGGTTACAGATACCTTGGAGGTAATGGGGCATGGTATTGGGAACCAGCCCCACTGGTAAATTTCTTCAGACGGCAACTGGGCCTGGATCGCGATACCTTAGGAGGTAAACATGAACTTAAATTGGCTTACTGTAAACAAGCTCTTTGATCCGGGCACCGGCGTAGGGGCCATTACCCTGGCCATTGTATTTATTGTTGCCGCCTGGGCTGCTTGTGTGGTTACAACCCGCCTGGTTCAAAGAGCAAGCTGGGTGATGGGAAGACTTAAGCGGAAAGTGGATGAGGCGGTGGTCCGTTACATTATGCGGATCAAAAATCTCTTGATTTTCCTTGTCGCTGGTCTTTTTTATGCAAGCCTTGTCCCAGGGCTCAGGGCATTAATGGGCACCATGGTGGCCGGTGCTGGTATTACCGCTTTGGTGGTGGGCTTCGCAGCCAAATCAACGCTGGCTAATCTGATCTCCGGACTCTCTTTGGCGGTCTACAGGCCCTTTCGCATTGGGGATAAGGTATCAATAGATAATGAGTTCAGTACCGTTGAAGACATCACCTTGCGTCATACCATAGTGCGAACGTGGCAGCACAAGCGACTCATCATACCCAATGCGAAACTCGACGAAATGATTGTGACCAACTTTAGCATCATTGACCCCCGCATGAGGTGCACCGTTGAATTTGGAGTAAGCTATGATACCGACATCGACCTGGCCCGAAGACTAATTTTAGAAGAAGCAAATAACTGCCCCCACCGCGACAAGGAGGCTGATGAGCCTTTGGTGAGGGTTATTTCCCACGGCGATTTTTCTATCGGCTTGAGGGCATACGTCTGGGTGCCAGAAGTGGATGACTTCTGGCTGGCCAGATTCTGGCTTTTGGAACAGGTCAAGAAACGCTTTGACCGTGAAGGAGTGGAGATACCGTTCCCATATCGTACCTTGGTCTACAAGAAGGACCTGCCCCCTCCAGCGCAGGCAGGAGTGACACCCCAATAAATTTCATTAAAAATAGCCTCTTCTGCTACTTTAGAAGAATTTTATTTTCTATAAAAATATCAAACAGATGTATAAACTCTTTCACTTGTTATTCTTGTTGACTACCTAAAATACGGTGAAGCTCACGATAGGTGAAATATGGATCGTCATCTCTTAAATACGGGAGCAAAATCTTTTTTCGATTGCCAGCGAAAATGCCGCTCGGTCGATGGCCATGCAAGCGGCTGAGAAAAATATCACAGAATTAGAAGAAGAGCTGAAGGCCCGATTCAGAGACCAGCCCCAGGCGAGTATCACGAACGAACTGCTGGATATCATCTCAGGTTTTGAAGCCTTAAGTGAAGAAGCCTTTTCGATTTGACTCTCCTCCAAATGTATAATTAATGTACTTTAATGCAATTTCTCATGACTTGATTCAGCATCTCTTCAAGGCTTCCCTCCTGACAGGCTCGCGCTGGTTCATATATTCAATTCGTTCTCCTTGTTTCCATTTCTTTTATGTTGAATATTGAGAGGAGGTGCAGACCCTCTTTTCGGCTCTCCCATGTAAATGGTCCTGTGGGGAAAGGGGATTTCAATCCCTCGCTGGTCAAAAATTTTCTTGATTCGCCGGTTAAACTCTCTCTTCAACCCCCATTGCTTGAGTGGTTTGGTGGTCAGTCGAGCTCTGATGACGATTGCCGAATCGTCGAATTTCTGTAGGCCAAATACTTCGATAGGCTCCAGGATGTTTTTACCGTATTCAGGGTCCTTTTGCATTTCTTCACCAGTTACTCTTATGATATCCATGACCTCGTCCACATCCTCCCTGTAAGCCACACCCACATCCAAGACAGTTCTCGAAAACTCTTTACTATAATTCATCACTGAATTGACCGAGCTATTGGGAACGACATGCACGTTTCCTGATACATCCCTTAATTTGACGGTTCGAAGGCCCACTGCCTCCACAATTCCTTCGTCGTTGCCAACGGCAACATAGTCACCGACCCGAATACTCTCTTCGAAGAGAATGAAAAGTCCATTTATAAGGTCTTTAACAAGAGTCTGAGATCCAAATCCAATCGCCAGGCCTACGATGCCTGCCCCAGCCAGAATGGGTGTAGTATTCACTCCGATTCGATCCAGAATCACAATCCCACCTATAAATCCGGCTGCAATATTTATTGTCGTCCTGATCATAGGCACCAACGTCTTCATTTTCTGACTCGCTTCTTTCTTATTCTTTCCCTTTTTTCCTTTCATCAAATGATCACAGACAAACTGGCAGGTCCCTATAATTGCTATAACCATTCCAATTGTGATCATAATAGCAATGGCCCGCAAGATGATCAAAGCACCTGTCTGGGAAGCAACAAAGGCCGCAACAGGAATGCCCCACGCCTGGCCAATGATGCCCAGGGCCATGGCTTCGATGATCCAGCCAAAAACCCTTCTAACCATTAGGATATAGCGGTTAGTTTTTTCCTCAAGTCCAGGGAACTTTTCTTTTACGCGTTCATTGACAGCGAAAAGTCTGGCGAACAACTTGTCCAATACTTTTAATGCCAGGAAAAGAGCCAGAATGGCAAATCCTGTTTTTAGAGTTGCTTTAAAGAGGTAATGGAATCCTTTTTCGTAATGGACAATCAGAAAGAGAAAAATAGCCCAACAATACCCGATGGCCGGAACAGACCAATATCGAATCACCGGTGCCATGATATCTTTCCTGTCGTTCTCAGAACCCTCATCGTTTCTTTGTGAGCTTTCATATTTTGTTCGAATATCCCGGGCGATTTGAAGGACAAAAATACTAATCATAAAAGGAAATACCAAAAGAAGGAGCGTTCGGATGAAACTGAAGGAAGAGGGTACCATCTGAACAAGTAACATGGTTTTGACTACTAAAAAATAAAATGCCGTGTAGTTGATGAAGCGAAGCATCCAAATCCAAAAGTACTGCGCATTTTCGTTACTGAGGGGTAGAGTTCGAGTCCTCTCCTCGTCTGGCGAGAGGAAAATGCGGAAAAACTCAATGGCAACGCGATAGAAAAATAAAACGGTGAAGAAAAGAAAAACAAGGGAATAACCGATGGTGAATGAAGGGAGTGCTCTGAACAGGGGGAAAAAAGAAATCAACAGCGCCCCATAAGGCAATAAGCTCAGTATTGCCCGAATAACACCAACCGTCAGTTTCGAAGTGAGGCTTTTGGTGCGTTCAGTTGGTTGCGGCATCAATTTCTTCAGCAAACGCCTAAAAATCAGCGCGATGATGATACCTGAAGCAATGGCAATGAGAAGTCTAAGAAGCTTAGCTCGATTCTCGGACTTGGCAAGGAATGTCTTGGCATTTTGCATGGCTCTTGGCATTTGGGCAAGCAAAGAGATCGTGCTGGCTCCAGAGTCCATAATATCTTTGGATAGTTTCTCAAATTTTCCGAAAAGACTTTCGATTACAAGTAGCTTTCTCTCCTTTTTTTCGGGCCGGGTCTTTTCGGTTACTTCTTTCGCATGGATAACCTTTTTTAAATCGTTTACAAATACCTCCCGCCGCTGTGGATTTTCCATCAACTCGACGACTTGCTGTAAGTCTTCG
>JBDRPB010000067.1:0-11848 GCA_043809485.1 Pseudomonadota bacterium
CCATCGCAACAAATACGAAAATAAATGCAGTAAAAGATCTTTTCATGGCATTCTCCTTTGAGAAAAAGATTTTGGAGTAACGGGATCTCTCTCCGAGCCAGAGGCCGCTACGCTCCGACAAGTTTCGAGTTTCCAGTTTCTTGTAGATGACGTGGCAATTCATCAGTGAAAATCCACAAGAGGTAACCCAAAAACATTATCTTAAACGCTATTTATACTGACTTCTGTCTCCTGTCTCCTGTCTTCAAAACTTTGAACGATTTTCTTTGGTTGATGCACAACGACCATAAGAGCTGGTGCGATAAAATAATCCGCAAGCAGCGCCATTATGACGGTCAAGCCGGTGAGCAGGCCAAAATGAAAAAGGTTATTCATACTGGCGAACATAAATATGAAAAACCCGATTGACAATACACAGGATGTGACCAGCATTGCCCGGCCAGTCGTATGCAGGGTTTCCATGACAGCAAAATTCGGATCTCCGGATTCTTCAAAATACCTCCTGAAATTGTGCATAAAGTGGACAGTATCATCAACGGCAAGGCCAATGGCAATGTTACCCACCAGCATCGTGAACAGGCTCATGGGTAAATTGAACCAGCCCATAATACCGAGCGTAATAATAATTGGCGCAAGGTTGGGCACCATACTGAGAAGGCCGATGCGCAGCCTGCCGATGAGGAGAATCATAAGAATCGTGATTACGATCAGGGCGTAAATGTAACTTTTCGACATACTTGCAATTGCATTGGTTACTGTCCTGAAAAGCAGGGCTGTCATGCCGGTAGTGGTGATTTTTACATCAGGGTATTTTTTTTGAAAATGCTCATTGACATTATCAAGAAAACTGCTGTAAGCAACGGCGTCTTCAAACGGCAGTTTTATCATGACACGCGCCTTACTGAACTGGTTGTCAGTAAAGTCTTCCATGTCGTCAGACCCGCTGTTTTCAAAAAGCAGGAATTCCTGGGCGATCAGCTTTCTGTCCTGGGGAACGGTATAGAATTCTTTTCGGTTCTCATTAAGCGCACGGTTTATTTCTTTTAGGATAGTGGTAAGGGACCAGGCTTTTCCAACAAATATTTTGCCGACCTCCAGCGTTTCCAGGTATGCGGCGGTTTCTTCCAGTCTGTTTAGTATGTCCGGTTCATACAGACCATTTTCTTTTCCAGTATCTATGACTATCTCCAGGCTGATGGAACCGCGAAGCTCTTTATCGATTTTTTCGGTTGCAATGCGGGCAGAATTGTTTTTGGGGAACCATCGTAGTATATCATGCGAAAAGCGGATTCTCATTATACCGGCAAATGAAAAGGCGATAAAGACAGCAGACACAATGAAAATCACATACGGATGTCCGATTGAAATTCTGCCCACTCTGGCAAGGAACCTGTCTATTGCTGTATCTTCCTGTTTGTCTTCTTTGCCTTTGGCGCCTTTAACAGGTGCGATTGCAAGTAATGCCGGTAAAAGCACAATTGTATATACCATGCCGAGAAGTACACCGATGCCGGCAAAAATACCCACATCAGCAATGGGCGCAACATCTGATGTTGAAAAAGAGAACAGTCCTCCTGCGGTTGTGGCGGCCGTCATAACCACAGCAAGCCCTGAGTGCCCGGTGGAATAGGCTATTGCATCCTCCTTATTACGGTTTTTTCGGAAGTGCTGGTAGAAAAGGGCCAGGATATGGACCGAATAACCTACACATACGGCAAGGATGAAAGACGGAAGAATTTGTGTGGGCAGTTTTATGGGCGCTCCGAATGCAGCCATAATGCCGATGGTGGAAATAAGTGAAAGAACTACGATCAGAAGAGGGAGCAACACGCCCGAGATTCTTCGAAACATGATAAAAAGAAATACGGCGACCGTGAAAAACGCAAGAGACAAAAACCTGCGCACATCTTTTAGCATGGAATTTTTCAGGAAATGAGTCACTGCTGACGAGCCAGCAACGTACACTTGAAAATCAGGTCCCTGGTATTTTTCTGTAATTTCATACACCGTATTGACCGCTTCGCTGTTTTCCCCGTCTGTAAGGTATTCCTTTTCATCAGGTTTTTCAGAGTCCCTAAAATCTGTTGCTTCCTTTGCAACATCCTCTTCAAATCCTTCAAGTACATCGGTGTCGCCTCCAATAGAAGAATAGGTCTGGAGTTTTATTAAGATGGTTGTAAATTTTCCGTCCTCAGAGATCAGAGTGTTTTTGTACATAGGATTATCAAATACCCGCTCTTTTATTTCCGCGATTTTTTCAGTTGTTTCAGGCCAGTTTTCCAGCAGATCCTCAACAATGAGTTGATCCTCTTCGCCCCAGGTATTCCTGGCGTTGATAAGGCTGGTGATATCCTCGATATAGGGGACATTTTCTGTTAAATCATCGTGTAGTTCTTTAAGCCTATGAAGAAAATTCTTTTCGAAGACTTCAGGTGATTGGATCGCTACAGCAATAAGTTCATCCCTGCCGAATTGGTCTCGAAAGGCGTCATAGTCTATAAGAATGGGGTCAGTTTTATGCAGAAACCCTTCAGTAGAAATATCAATGGTAAGCTTTGGAATTTGCGAAGCAATAGCCGCTATTGACAAAAACGAAATTAGGAGGGTTTTGTACCGGTTACGATATATTGTTCGAGCAAAGGATTCGAACCATAATTCAATTCGTTTTCTGATATCTGCCATAATAATCCTCCGGGTACAAAGTGACTAAAGTGATCTAAAGTGCCTAAAATGACCTAAAGCCCGCCCTCCCCGTCCCGAGACCGGGACGGGATCGGGAGGTGCGACTTGTTAGCATATTGGGGATATCCAATGCATCATTTCCAAGCCAACTTTTTTAATAAAAAGTATATGTGTTCGGTCTGGGCCAGGGTTACGGAATTCTGTCAATACCCTCATAGGATTCTTTATTTTTTGATAGCTCTCAATATGAGTTTTTCGATCTCCTCGGCGACGCTGCCTGAAAGCTTTTTATCGAGTTTTTTGAGCGCTTCGGGGAAAGCAGCGTATTTTGATCTGACGGGATCGCTTGCTTTATAAAATATGACACAACCTATGACCATTGAGTGTACAATGAATGGAATCGTTTCGATAAAAACACCTTGTTTTGCGCCTTCTTCGAGGATATCTGTAAGTGTACCGATGATATTGGCGAGGAGTCGGGCAGTCACCTCAGGAAGATTTTGCCCTCCGGAAATCTGCTCCCGCATCATAATGGGAGCCAGGTACGGGTGTTGATCCATGGTATGAGTGACAGAACTTATGTAGCTTTTAAGCTTTTCTTCGGGTGACTGAGTGTCTTGCAAGTTGCGCAAGGAGCGTTCGAGGGCATTGCCTATGATATCGTGGAGAACTTCGGCGTAAAGGGCCTTTTTGTCACCGATATGATAATAGATGGTGGCCTTGTTAACCGTAGCGCGTTTTGCGATTTCATCCATGCGCGCGCCTTCAAACCCGACTTCGGAAAAGGTCTTGGCCGCTGCTTCGAGGATGTGTCTGATGGTTTCGTCCCGTTTATCATTCAGAGTCCGAGAGGCCATATCTTTCTCCTTTGTAAACTATTTGAGCATCCATATGTGAAATCAACTAAACAGTCCAACTAACCAGTTAGTTTAACTGTTTAGTAAAATATAATACATCCCACATTCTTGTCAATATTTTTTTTGTTCTTTTTACGTAACCTCTCAGTTCGGGTCTTCCGACTTCTTCTCCCTTTTGCAAAGGGGGATTGAGGCCCGCCCTCCAGCCAAACGGAGCGAGGCGGACGGGGGGATTTTTCTAATAGAGGCTTGGACTTATTGAGAACTTACCTTTTTACTTAGAATCATAAGTCCACGTCCTCTGTGCCTGGATTCAGGAATTGACACCCTACTGCCTCTTCTCTATACTCTCGGGAAAAAAAGGAAGGTGTATGGAGGGGCTAATATGGCTGAACGGGTTTGTCCTTTTTGGGTGGGATATTTACTGTTAAATCCCTTGCGGAAACTGCTGGAAAATCCGGATAAGATATTGGGTCAATTTGTTCGTGAGGGGATGATCGTTCTGGAGCCCGGCTGCGGCATGGGCTATTTTACCCTGCCTTTGGCCCGAATGGTGGGACCACGGGGCAGGGTGATAGCAGTGGAAGTCCAGGCTAAGATGCTCTCAGCCCTTGAACGCAGAGCCCGAAAGGCCAATCTTCTGGACAGAATCGAGCTCCGTCAGATTGGAGCTGAGGGGCTGGGTGTGGAGGCTCTTGTTGGGCAAGTAGACTTTGCCGTTGCCATTCACATGGTCCATGAGGTTCCCGAACAGGCTTTTTTCTTCGAAGAAGCCTGGAAGGCCCTCAAACCCGGGGGCAAACTTCTCGTTATCGAACCCAAGGGCCATGTTTCCGAGCGCCAGTTTGAACAAACCCTGACGACTGCGGAAAATGCTGGTTTCAGACAAGAGCCCCTGCCTGGGAAGGTTGGTGGCCGTTCAGGTTTGCTGTTTAAACCATGATCCTAAAGTGGGAAGAATGCTGAGCAGCATCCCCCTTGAAAGCAGTCCACCGGAAAGTGGCAAGGTTATTTATCAGAAAGTGAGTGAAATTACCGGAATCCCAGACCCGTACAAAGAGATAAAAAGGGAAAACACTGAAAGGGTATTGACATTGTATCCATCTTCGAAGAATGAGTTTAAGAAAATATATGACAATGCAGAATTCATAATAAGTAAAGGGCAGGGGAATTATGAGGCCCTTTCTAATGAGAGAAGGCCCATATTTTTTCTTCTGAAAGTGAAATGCCATGTAATAGCAAAAGATATTGGGGTTGATGAAGGTGGTATTATATTGAAGAATTCCGAATTTAGGGATTTAATGAATATGAATTGTTCGAAGACTTTGAGGTGATTTGCCCTGCCCATTGCACTCAACATACGAAAGAGTTAAAGTCTTTATACCCGAAAAAATATATCGAGAGTGGGGTAGGGCAAGTAATTGTTTTGTGAAGAACATCAGCCCGTGATGTTGACCTGAAGGATCCCATAATGGCTACTGAAGAATCCCTGTTATTAAAAGTAGAAGGACTTGGTAAGCAGTTCGGAGGCGTTCGTGCCCTTGAGGGATATGACCTTACCCTGAAGGAGGGTGAGTTGATGGGTCTGATCGGGCCTAACGGAGCGGGTAAAACCACGGTTTTCAACCTCATAACCGGTGTGCTTCGTCCTTCAAAGGGGCGAATTATTTTCAGGGGGAAGGATATCACCGGGTTTAAACCTGATCGAAACGCGGCTTTAGGAATGGCCCGCACATTCCAGAATATTCGCCTTTTCAATGGTTTGCGAGTTATTGATAATGTTAAGGTGGGGATTCATATGCGCCATGGTGCGGGGCTATGGGCGACGGTCCTGAATCTTCCCATTTTGAGACGTTCCGAGGCGGTCATGGAGGAGCGCGCCCTGGAGATCCTGAACACCTTTGGCCTTATGGGCTACAAGGATGAACTCGCAGAAAATCTCCCTTACGGTGATCAGCGAAAGATCGAACTGGGGAGGGCCCTTGCAACTGCCCCTAAATTGCTTCTCCTGGATGAACCTGCCGCCGGGATGAACCCTCAAGAAACAGATGAGATAATCCGGCTCATATCCAGGATCCATCAGGAGCATGATCTCACCATTCTTCTTGTAGAACATGATATGAAAGTGATTATGGGGGCCTGTCAGCGTATCCAGGTGATTGATCAGGGAAAAGTCCTTTGTCTTGGGACCCCGGAGGAGATTCAGAATGATCCTCGAGTCATAGAAGCCTATCTGGGCAGGCCCAAGGGACATGGACATGCTTGAAATTCGAGATAGTCATGTGTATATCGGGCAGACCTATGTCCTAAAGGGCGTGAGTTTGGAAGTGAGACACGGGGAAATTGTGGCCCTGATCGGAGCAAACGGGGCAGGAAAGACCACAACACTTTCAACCATTTCCGGGCTTACACGATCCCGTCGAGGAAAGATTTTATTCAGACCTGACCCGGATACAACCCAGCGGGATATCACGAAGGCGCCGGCTGAAGGGATAGTGAAAATGGGTATTTCCCACTGCCCTGAGGGCCGACAGGTCTTCTCTGACCTCAATGTGTGGGAGAATCTGCTGATCGGTGCATATCTCAGGAAGGACAAGCATGCTATTCAATCGGATCTTCAATGGGTCTGCGAACTTTTCCCCATCCTGCTGGATAGGAGACGGCAGTCGGCAGGCAATCTTTCAGGAGGAGAACAGATGATGCTTGCCATTGGAAGGGCTTTGATGAGCAGGCCCAGACTACTTCTTCTTGACGAGCCTTCCCTGGGCCTGGCGCCCCTCCTGGTGGAGACAATATTCGAAATGCTTGAGCAAATTAACGCTCAGGGAACTACGATCCTTTTGGTGGAGCAAAATGCCCTTATGGCCCTCGAATTGGCTCAAAGGGCTTATGTCATGGAAACCGGCCGAATTACCCTTTCCGGGACTGGGAAGGAGTTGGCAGAAAACGAAGCAGTCCGCAAGGCATATCTGGGGACAACTTGATGGACGGGTACATTGCACAACAATTGTTAAATGGTCTGATTTTGGGAAGTATGTATGCCCTTGTAGCCATTGGTTTTACCATGATTTATGGGATCATACGACTTATCAATTTCGCCCACGGGGACATCGTCATGATCGGTGCATTTATGACCCTGGGGCTGGTCATAAGCGGTAAGATCTCTTTTCCGGTGATTATCATATTGGTTTTCATTGGTGGAGCACTCATGGGACTACTCATTGAGCGCGTGGCCTTCAGGCCCATGAGAGGAGCTCCTCAGGTGACCGGGTTTATTACATCTCTGGCCATTTCCATCCTTTTACAGAATCTCGGTATTTTGTTATTAACTGCTCAGCCCCGGAACTTCTTTTGCCCCGATTATCTTCAAACTATCTATCATCTCGGACCTGTTTCTCTTCGCGCCATTGATTTAGGCATTGTGGTTACTGCCGTGGTTTTGATGATCTTCCTGGCTTTACTGGTTAGGTTCACACGATTGGGAATGGCCATGAGAGCCACGGCAGAAAACCTGAATGTGGCCCGCCTTATGGGCATTAACATCAACCACACCATCATGTTGGCTTTTGCCATTGGGAGCGGTCTTGCCGGTGTGGCCGGCATGATGTGGGGTGGCAAATATGGCCAGATCGATCCTTTGTTAGGGTTTGTGCCGGGACTTAAGGCCTTTGTGGCCGCTGTCATTGGGGGGGTGGGGTCTATACCAGGTGCCATGCTTGGAGGCTATCTCCTTGGGTTCGGTGAAGTCCTTTTCGTAGGTCTCTTGCCACCCATTTATTCGTCCTATCGGGATGCGTTTGTGTTCACCACCCTGATCTTGATCCTTCTTGTATTACCTAATGGGCTTTTGGGCCGGAAGACTGAGGAGAAAGCATGATGGGATGGAATGGTCATAGATGGTTCTTTCCCATGCTGATTCTGGCCGGCGCGATCCTGGTTTTTGTTTTGCGCAGCACCATGAATGACTACATCCTCTCCATCGTATGCTTTGCGGGAATTAATATAATCCTGGCGGTTAGCCTGAATCTGACAAATGGTTTTACAGGTCTCTTCTCTTTGGGTCACCCGGCATTTATGGCAGTGGGGGGATATGTGGCAGCCATCCTGACCTTTCCTGTGGCTCGAAAGGCCATGCTGTTACCCGCTCTTCCGGCCTGGCTGGCTGCACAGCAATGGTCGCTCCTGCCTGCCCTGATTTTGGGTGGGCTCAGCGCTACCCTTGCCGCTTTTCTCGTTGGATTTCCGGTCTTAAGGCTCAAAGGGCATTACCTCGCAGTTGCCACTTTGGGTTTTCTCATTATCCTTCAGGTCCTTATAACAAACGTGGAGAGTTTTACTCGTGGTCCTTTGGGACTCAATGGCCTGCCCATGATGACCAATTTATGGTGGGTCTACCTGTGGGTAGTAATCACTGTCTATATATGCTGGAAGGTCAAGCATTCTTCGCTGGGCCGTAGTATGCTGGCCATCAGGGAGAACGAAATGGCCGCTGAATGCCTGGGTGTTTCCCTGGCCGGAACACGTATAATGGCCTTTGCTTTGGGGGCTTTCTTCGCCGGGGTGGCAGGGGGATTATGGGCTCATCTGGTGACGGCAATCACCCCTACGTCTTTTTCTGTAGTTATGACCTTCAATCTTGTGGTAATGGTTGTGGTAGGGGGTTCCGGGAGTATTACGGGTGCTACTTTTGCCGCTGTTATGTTGAGCCTGGTGTCAGAGGTTCTAAGGCCGCTGGAGGAAACTATGGAAGCCTATGGAATCAGCGAGGTCATAATAGCTATAGGGCTGTTGCTCATTTTAATCTTTCGCCCCCAGGGCATATTTGGCAGTCAGGAGCCCGGCTTTCTAATGAAGCCGGCACAGAGGGCCTTAAATTCAAAATAGAAATCCAAGCCGTCCCCCGAATAGCGGGATCTTCGATGGGCCTGGATTCTTTGTTGAAGGAAGAGATACCTTGCTGAAGGAAGAGATACCTTGTAATATGGAAAGGTGAAAGGAGGTGAGGCATAAAACTAATTTTTAACTTTTGGCCCATGGCCTGCGCAGCGGTCAAAGGCCTGCCATTGTGGCAAGGCAGATATTGCAAGCGGAGCCGCTGTGTTAACACAAACAAAAATCAAAAAGGAGGAAGATCATGAAACGGACTATTTTTGGGACTTTTGCAGTATTGTTTATGGTGGGGTGCTTCACTGCAGCATCAATGGCAGCAGAACCTATAAAACTGGGTGCACTTTACAATTTAACAGGGGGCATGTCTTCTATTGATGCCCCTTCCTTGAATGGTGCAAAGCTCAAGGCCAAACTAATAAACGAATCTGGCGGGCTTCTCGGCGGGCGGATGCTGGAGGTCATTGGGATCGACACCAAGACCGACCAGAAGGCCACTGCCACTGGCGCCAAGAAGGCCCTGTCGCAGGGTGTGGTGGCCGGCCTGGGTTACGGTGATACTACCTTTGTCATGGCATCAGCGCCCCTTTTCCAGGCCAAAGGTATACCCTTTGTTACCTCCGGCGCAACCCACCCCGAGCTTCCAAAGTGGGTGGGGGATTGTATGTTCATGACTCCGTTTGGTGATGATGACCAGTCCTTCGCCATTGCTGACTTTGCTTACAACAAGCTAAAAGCCCGCAACGTGGTTGTCTGGACTGACAACTCAATGGACTTTACCAAGGCATTGTCCAAGTTCTTTAAACAACGATTTCAAGAGCTTGGTGGCAAGCTGGTTCTGGAAGATTTTTTCATGATGGGTGATAAGGATTTTTCCGCACAGATTGCCCGTCTAAAAGCGGCCTCCCCAAAACCGGATGCGGTATTTATCTCGGCCATCCCCAATGAGGCAGGTCTTACGGTAAAGCAGATTCGGGAAGCAGGGTTATCCCTGGCTATAGTAAGTGGGGACGGATTTGACACAGAGTTGGTGAGCACTGTACCAGGTCCCAAGCTGGCCAACGACGTCTATTTTTCTACACACACCTATCGTGAGGACCCGCGGCCTGAAGTTGTGGCCTTTATAGAAGCCTACGAGAAAGAGTATGGCCGTCCACCGGAGAACGCCTTTGCCCCATTGGGATTTGATGCAGTTGGCCTGATCGCCGATGCCATAACACGGGCGGGAACCACTGATAAATCAGCTCTTAAAAAGGCCCTGGCTGCGACAATGGGCTATAAGGCTGTCACCGGCGAGATTTCATACACTCGACCCAGTGGCGTGCCAATGAAGGCAGTGGCCATAATTGGTGTAAAGAACGGTAAATATGATCTTTTAGAGACATGGGTTCCTGAGAAGTAAGAATTCATAAGAAGTAAACCAGGCAAGGGCAGCTTCCAAGGCTGAGATGGGAGCTGCCCTATGCATATCAGGCAAATCCGAATGTCAAAATCCCTGGCCCAGATCTGGCCTCTCACGTAAAAAGTTAATGGATAAATCCATGAAGGATAATACATAAGCGGGTGTATTAAACCCTTTGGTGTGTCGCGCCAGGGGGGATTTTTCTAATACAGACCGGAGTTATTGAGAACTTACAAAACTTACTGATATACTGAAATGGGGGATATCATGAAGAGTGTAAAACTTGAGGAATACAATGAAGTAACCTTTCAAAAAGCAGGATTCGATAAGGCGCTACTGGCCATCGGTTCCTGCGAGTGTCACGGAGGACACCTCCCTTTTGGAACAGATACCTTTGTATCTTATGATATTGCCACGGAAGTCGCTCAGAGACTGGAAAACACCGTTGTAGTGCCTCCCATGTGGTACGGTATGAGTATGCACTACCGTCACAAACCAATGTGCATTACTCTATCAAACGACACCCTTACTCGTGTCATCAAGGAAGTTATCCAATCTCTGGTGTATTGGGGGATACGAAAGGTACTGGTGATCAATGGCCATGACGGTAACATCCCGTGCATCGAGGCAGCCACCCGGGATATGAAGCTGGAGTTCCCGGATATGGGGCTGGCTGTCCTGGATGCCTGGTGGATGACCGCGGGAAGCCTCCTGCCCGCAGATACATTTGAAGTATGGGAAGGCCTTGGTCATGGAGGAGAGGGAGAGACATCTATTGCACTGGCTATTATGCCTCATCTGGTGGACATGAACCAGGCGAAAGGAATGATTCCGGATATGGACCCACACGTGAAGCTCATGTGGAACTTTCAGGAACTTACCGATTATGGGGCCAGCGGGGCTCCAGAAAAGGGAACAGAGGAGAAAGGCCAGAAGATGAAAAAGGTCCTGGTGGACTATCTCGTGGATTTTGTCCAGCGGATGGACCAACAGGGTTGGAGATATGAAAAACGCTAATAATAAGATTCAGGAGGGAGGCACTGTAGCCATATTCTTCACTGGTGGAACAATTGCCATGAAGTTGGGGAGCGGATCCAAAGGTGTAGTCCCGGAAGTGCAGTTCCAGAGCCTTGTGGATCAATTGGCGCCTTTTCAGAGAGATGTGCATTTTAAGGCAATTCATTGGGCCGATTTGCCCAGCCCGCACATGACTCCCGAGCGTATGTTTCAACTTGCCATAGACGTTGAAAAAGTCCTTAAAGAACCTCACATCGACGGTGCAGTGGTTGTTCATGGTACAGATGTCATGGAAGAAACTGCCTTTATGATGGATCTGGTCATTGATTCGCCAAAGCCGGTTGTGTTGACCGGGGCTATGCGATATCATAACGAGCCCGGATATGATGGTCTGAGGAACTTGCTGTACAGTGTCCGGGCATGCCAGGCTCCGGAGTCGCTTCATATGGGAGCCATGGTACTCATGACAGACCGGTTATACGCAGCGCGGGAAGTGACCAAAGTTCATTCCATCAACGTGGATGCCTTTGATGCACCAGGGTTAGGGCCTTTAGGGTTTGTTGAAGGTGAAAAATTTCGCTTTGTGCGGCGCCGGACGGACCGTGCACACTTTCGTGTTGAGGGCATCGAGCCCAACGTGGATTTGGTAAAGCTGTGTACTGGTATGGATGACCGGTTTATCCGTTGCTCGCTGCAACATGGTGTGGCAGGTCTGGTTATTGAAGCCCTTGGCTCAGGCAACGTTCCTCCAGGGGCCGTTCAGGCCATCGAAGAGACGGTAGAACAGGGGATTCCGGTGGTCATGACTACTCGATGTATCCGGGGCGGGGCGTGGCCAATTTACGGGTATCCTGGTGGGGGAAAAAGTCTGCACAAAAAAGGCGTTATCATGGCTGGCAGGCTCTCAGGCCAAAAGGCACGAATCCAGCTTATGGTAGCCCTGGCCAGGACTCGTGACATGCAACAGATCAGGGAGCTGTTTGAGAAGAACTGACTCGAAAAC
>JBDRPB010000068.1:0-2098 GCA_043809485.1 Pseudomonadota bacterium
CGTTGGAAGCAAGTCATTTATCGAGAAAGTGAAATCGATATTGGGCTTCAAGGCAAAAGGGAGGGATGTCATAGAAGGTGGTGAGGGGTATAATCTCCGGGAGGAGGCGGCTCCCTATACGGCCCTTTTTAGGGCCGAAAGGGACGATATAGGCCCTGAAAATGCCTATTTTGGGGATGTAAACACTGAACAATCAACACCTTACTGTGGCCCGATAAAATGAGAAAGATGGTCTCCTTTGAGGTGAAAACCTCATTTGTGTTAAAATATAGAAAACCAAAAAAACGACACAAAGAAAGGAGACCTTGATGAACGATACCATTTATAATCACTATATTGCAATAGATTGGTCCATTGAGAACATGGCCATTGCCCGCATGACAAAAAAATCTAATAAAATAAATGTGATTGATGTGCCGTCAGACATTACAGAAATGCAGGTTTATTTAAAGCGACTAAAGGGCTCAAAGATATTAGTGATTGAAGAGACAACCACATCCCAATGGTTATATACCGAGTTGAAGGATTATGTGGACAGGATAATAATCTGCGATCCTCATAGAAATAAGCTTCTAAATGATGGCCCAAAAACAGATAAAATCGACGCTGCCAAATTGGTACAACTTTTGAAGGCTGGGCTCATAAAAGAAGTCTATCATTCTACAGACAAGTTTTTGTATCTCCGACGGTTCGTTAGTGGTTATGAAGATCTGGTCAAAGCAGGCGTTCGGGTACAAAATCAACGCTATTCACTTCTGAGAGCTTGCGGAAAACGGGGCTATGAGTGGGCAGGCACTAAGTTGGACTCTCAAGGTGATCAATTTGTACTGGATGGTTTAGATAGACAGATCGAGGCTTACCATAACGAAAAGGAAGGTTATGAGAAAGAATTTGAGAGGCTTGCTAAAGATCATCCTGAGATACGTCATCAGAGGAGTCTCCCTGGGATTGGTCCCATCCATGCTGTAAAGATCGTTGCCCGTATAGTCACTCCCTATCGCTTTTCTGATAAGGGTCATTACTTGAGTTATATAGGGTTGATCAAGCTGGAAAAGGTAAGTGGCGGTAGAAGTTACGGCAGGAAGAATTCCCGTTACTGCCGACAATTAAAGAGCGTTTATAAAATAAGTACCTGGGCGGCCATAGGCGGAAATAACCCAATCAACGATTACTATGAATATTTGATCAAGGAGAAAGGGTATCCTGAATATAATGCCCGGCACAAAGCCTGTCGACGATTAGCAATCCTAAGTTTAGGGGTTTTTAAGGGCGGCAAGAAATATCAACCATACAGGAGGGATCATGTAAAAGGCAATAAAGAAGCCACGTCAGGCCTGTAAGCACCGTGTTTAAAGAATCCCATTAAAAAAGGATAACGGTCTTACAGGCGAGGGGAGAGAGCTCAACGCGGGGTCGTAACAGATCCATCTTACTTGGATAATATCGTTCACTGGTCCGATTAGCCCCCCCTCTATTCCTGAAATTTATCGTAACCCATTCCCTGGCAAGAAGAAAGCTTTGCCATGGATAGAGAGTTCAGATAGGCGACTGGGGAATACTGCCAAAACCTTCTTTATAGCCTTCAGATAAAGCAAGATCCGTTAAGATAGATAAAATGGGCTTCAAAAGAACAATGTTGCATATGCCAAAATGGGAGACCGTAAGCGAGAAAAAAATGTAATTTTCTTGCTAATGGAGAGCTGTTTTTTCTTGACTTACTTTCTCATAGGCGACCCCGAATTAGTCCGTCTCCATTGGCCATACTCCGGGTCCCCATCAGGAGCATACGCCCTTTGCTTCCCTGACGGCTCCGGCCTTCTCCCAATAATTAGAGGATCGGCGTGTATTCCGACTCAGTCGGATTTATCCCTCAACCGGACTCTCCCAGCTATTCCCGTCCAGTCGCCTTTTACGAAGCTGCACCATTCGCTTTATGCTACGGCCTGCGGTTTCGGCAAGCACCCCTGACTGGGTAAAACCCGCATTTCTGCGAGCCGTCTCGGCACCGTGTCGGGGCAAGTTCGGCCCGTGTGTTACCACACGAACCCGCCCCCAGCCTACATATCCGTAAGGGCAATTGATATGATAACCTCCTTTC
>JBDRPB010000069.1:0-16939 GCA_043809485.1 Pseudomonadota bacterium
GTCGGGAATGGGCATTGTTACTGAAATTTTTCAATCCTGAACAATATTTCTTCTTCTTCACCCTGATCAAGCTTTACCAAGAACGGAAGATTTTCATGATTGAGGACACGTTCCACAAACCTTTTTCTGTCTCCTTGAAATTCAACCGCAATAGATATGGAATCTTTCCTGACCCTGGTCTGTCTAACGGATTTTACTCCCGACACATCTCTTCTTAGAAAATCCCTGAAGGCCCTGAACTGCTTATAACTGCTCAAACCATTCAAGGTAATTTCCAGGTGGCGGACCCTTCCACGATCGGAGGCGGTATACCGAATAATGGCCGGGGTCAACTTTACGGCCAGTCGATTGGCCAGCCTCTTGGTGGCTTCCATTACTGGCTGTCCCCCTTTAGATCCTTTCTGAATCTGTTCGAATGCAACGGTTTGAGAGATCTGCGCCCCCTGATTGACATCCAGGGCCTTAAGCGCCAAAGATACCTCTTTTTTACCTATGATTTCGCTCTGACCGTAGATCACTACATCGGCAGAGAAAAGCCTTCCCCACTCCAAAGCGTCAACGTCCCTAAGGTCTACATGCTTTAAGGATTCGGAATACCCAGTGTCCGGGACTTTTAATGTCCGATTTATCGGGCCAAGCCCTCTTTCCTGAAACACATTGTGGAGAACAAGCTCGGTGCCACTCATGGAAGAATAAGTCTCCGGGTCTCTCCACCAGTAATAGGCCGTCCCTCCCTTCCACTCTGAAACCAGGAACAGGACTTTAATGGGAGGCCCCTCTGTAACAACAACGCCAGCTTCACTCAGTTTCTCATCTATTACCTTTTCATTGACCCGAAGCTTGATAAGGACCTTATACTCTTCCCCGGTTTGATCCTCCGAAAGGATATTGAAATTCTCAACTTTTGCTTTAGCTTTAGGCAGTATATCATAGATAATCCTCTGGAAATTATTTGCCACACCCTCACTTCCCAGCCGATGCAAAAGGTAATTTTCCACCCCTTTTGTCAGTGCATCAGAGATAGCAGACTCTTTTGCCTGGGCCAAATTACCATCTTTAACGGTGGCCGTTCCAATGGCGAGAATTTCATTTTCCCCTGGCTTCGCTCCCATGGCCGCAGGCAAGAGTGATAGCCATAAAAAGCAGAAAAAACAACAAACAACAAAGAAATCATAGGCCGTTCTTAAGGCAATTTTTTCCATCATCTTTTTCATTTGGTAGTGTCGGTGGTCAGTTGGTAGTCGTTAGTTATACTTGTATTTCAGGTAGCTTTACTTATCACGCTACAGGCAGAATAATATTTGAAGAATAGCTAAAGGTCAAGCAGGTACGCGTGTAAAATCTTTGACCTTCTGTAAAATGGGATCAAAATCCTCAGGATCAACCCAACTGGCATCAGGGTCGGCCCGAAACCATGTTAGCTGTCGCTTGGCGTATCTTCGGGTATCTCTTTGAATTCTATGGATCGCCTCAATAAGAGTCCATTCCCTTTTCAGGTGCTTTACTATATGTCTGTATCCTATGGCCTTCATGGGTTTTAGATCGGGTGAGTAACCCTGTATTAGAAGGTTTTCAGTCTCTTCTACCAAACCACCTTCCACCATGGACACGCTTCGCTTGTTAATGCGTTCATAAAGCTGTTCCCTGTTTACTTTCATACAGAGCATTAGCGCGTTTAGAGGCCTGTCCCTGAAACCGTGCTCCCCGCTGAGGGCCGAAGGAAGCCGATTGGTCAGTTGGATAATTTCAAGTGCCCTTATCAGCCTCACGCGATCATTGGGGTGAATTCTACTTGCGCATTCAGGATCTAAATGCTTCAGCCTTTCATGGAGCTTCCCGGTTCCCAGAAGATCACATTCCCGGCATAGTGATTCCCTCAGTTCCAGATCTGCAGGCGGACAGTCGAAGAGTCCTGAGAGCAAACTTTTTATATAAAGTCCTGTCCCACCTACCACAAAACACATCTTCCGCCTTGACAGGATATCCGTTATGATGGGAAGTGCCATAGACCGATACATCGCCGCATTGTATTCTTCATCAGGGTCCACCACATCCATAAGATGATGCGCAACACCCTTTTGTTCTTCAGATGTCGGCTTGGCCGTGCCAATATCCATCCCCCGATAGACTTGCATGGAATCTGCGTTGACGATTTCCCCTCCTAAAGCTAATGCCAATTCCACACCAAGCGAAGTCTTTCCACTTGCCGTAGGCCCGGAAATAACAATGACTTTTGGTCCGCTGTTGTTGGTCATTGCAACAATCTCAATTTGTAACCGTTCACACAATCCTCTTAAACATCTTCTCAATTTCATAATAGGTGAAGTGCTTGAATATGGGTCTTCCATGCGGGCAGTTTGTGGGTATTTCCATATCTTCCAACTCACTCAGGAGATGGCTAATTTCCTCATGAGTCATTGAATGGCCTGCCCGGATTGCCCCATGACAGGCCATGACCGTCAATGCTTTGTCCAGGACCATGTCATCATCCAGTTTGTCATCATCCAGTGCTGTTATGAGTTCCGACAAAAAAGCATCCCACTGAACATTCTTTAAGATCGCGGGGACCGACCTCAACAAAAACGTGTTGCCCCCGAAATGGTCAAGTTCAATGCCGAAACGATTCAACTGATCACGTTTTTTCAGAACGATCCTTTGCTCTTTTGTACTGAGCTCCAGCCTAAAAGGCATCAGGAGGATCTGGGCTTCAATCCGCGAGTTATTAGCCCCTTTTTTTAGATTTTCATAAACGATTCTTTCGTGTGCCGCATGTTGATCAACCATTAGAAGCCCATCTCTCACTTGACACAGGATGTAGGTATTCCCCAATTGACCGATTACCTGGGGGGTTTCTCTAATCAAGGACTGTTCGCGCTCTTCCACTTCAAAAGGGACGACCGGACTTTGTTCTGTCTGGTAATACTTCCAAACTGGCTCAGATATACCAAGGGCTTCCTTTTGAAAAAACCTGTCTTCCTGCTGAGGTTTTGGACCAATATAGGGGTGAAAGCTCTGGCCAAGTGCCTTTCCAACAGTGGAAACGATAGACTGGAAAACATCACGGCTATTGTGGAATCGTACCTCCTGTTTGGTTGGGTGTATGTTGACATCCACTTCTGAAGGATCAATTTCTATAAAAATAACGGCTTGAGGATACTGCCCTTTCATGAGTCGTTGTCCATAGCCTTCCAGCACAGCCTTAGTCACAAGTCGATCCCTGATATTCCGGCCATTTACATAAACGAACAAACGATCCCCTCTGGTCCTACTCAGGTCAGGAGGAGCTAAATAGGCGCTGATGCCCAGATCATGGTTCCTTTCTTGTACCTCTATCATGGCCCCTGCCACTTTCCGTCCCATCAAGGAATAGAGCCGCTGTATGTGCTGATCAGAGGCTGGAAGATTCATGATCGTTTTTCCAGCGTCTTCCAGCTTAAAGGCAATACCGGGAAACGGCAGTGCAACCCGCGAGAAGACATCAATAATATGGTCTGTTTCAGTTCTCACGGCACGTAGGAACTTCCGCCTGGCCGGGATATTGTAGAAAAGGTTCCTCACTTCAATGATTGTGCCAGCAGGCGCGCCTGTTTCCTCTATGGAAATGAGTCTTCCACCCGCAATCTTCAGCCTGTGACCTGTCAGTTGGTCTTTTGGGCGTGAGACAATTTCTGTCCGGGATACAGAGGCAATGCTTGGGAGCGCCTCCCCCCTGAACCCAAAAGATTTCACAGAAAAAAGATCAGAAGCCGTCTCTATCTTGCTTGTGGCATATCTTTCCACGCATAAGAGGATATCGTCTCTGGACATGCCCACGCCGTTATCATTAACCTTGATCAAGCCCTTCCCGCCCATTTCAATTCTCACAAAAATCCTATCCGCAGCAGCATCAATACTGTTGTCAATCAATTCTCTGACAACAGAAGCGGGCCTGTCCACAACCTCGCCTGCTGCGATTTGAGATGCCACCTTTTCTGGCAGAATGTGAATCTTATTCATAACTCGAGGGGTTCTTGATCGATTGTGATGAGCTGGATTAAATGGCGAACCTTAAACGATTTCATGGGAAATATTCTCAGTTTTGCAAATTGTAATTTTACATGGCATCCGCCACCGACACCGTGCGATCCCCCAGCATATTCACATAGCTGCCCAGTTCGTTATCATACCACCCATAAATAACCGTCTGGGTGATCGCAACTTTCAGTATACCCTGATTACCTTGATTTGATCTGATTAGGGCGGGCCGCTCTCCCATCTGACACACCTTCTGCAAGTCTATGCTGACATCGGCTGTGCGTGTATGGGTCTCATGTCCCTCAATGATGGCCGCAGCCCTGGGAAGACCGATAATATCGGAGGAAACATTTTGTTCCTCCGTATAGTGAAGATAACCATGGGAATCACGAGCGGCAGCCTCCCTGTAAATGGTATTAATCACCTCCCTACGGATCGATTCACCGGAAGGTTCTTCCTGAAGGTTCACCACCAGGATAATCAATGATCCCGTAGTACTGGGAATTCTCACGGATTCAGCGATAAAACCAATCTGTTTCATCTCAGGAAGCACAAGCGCAAGTGCCTTCGCAGCCCCTGTGCTGGTCAATATTATGTTGTTCATGATGCTCCGGTTCTTTCTCAGATCGCTTGCCCCCGATTTGGGAAGCCGGTCAAGCACCTCCTGGGAGCCTGTTACGGCGTGAATAGTTGACATTGAAGCGGTAAGGATTTTTTGGGGACCAAAAAAATCCAGAAGGGGCTTCATCATGTGGGCCAGGCAGGTCGTTGTGCACGACGCGTGGGAAATAATCCTGTGCGCACGGGGATCATAATCATTTTCATTGATTCCCATGACCGTAGTCACGGCATCATCGGGCATGGATTTTGTCTCATCCTTTATTTTGAAAGGGGCCGAGGCAATGACTTTTATAGCCCCACCTTCGAAATGACCTCTTATGGATCCCTTTGGGTCATCAGAAGAAACGGTCGGATCAAGAAACTGCCCTGTTGTATCCACCACCAGCTTTACACCATGCTCCCGCCAGTCAATATCTTTTGGATTTCTAAACCGCCGCAAGACCTTAACTTTTACGCCGTCGACAGTCATGGTTCCGGCTATTTCGTTCAAGTCCTGGATTACCTTATGTGCCCTATGTCCAAAAAGGTATCCACCAAGGGATCCATAAGTAGAATCTCTTTCCAGATAGTGGGCAAGGTCCGTAAGTGACCCGCCAACATTTCGCCCCACGTTGACTACCGCTTCATCAAAATACTTTCTGGCAATATGGTGCCACAGTGTAAGCTTTCCTATTCTTCCAAGTCCATTGATGCCCAATTTCAGACCACTGTTCTTGCCATTTCCTAACAGATCTTCCATAGTCCTCGCACCTTTAAATAATAGTTTAACTACTTTCAACCTTCCTAATCTTCATTTGACCAGGATACACAGACCCCTCCAGGCCGTCAATGCTGACCCAGTCACCTGATTTCAGGAACTCTTTATTAAATGAGCACGTCCTTTGTCTCTCCATACAGACCATATTTGCGCATCCCACAACACAGGTCTTACCTAACCTGTGTGCTACAATTGCGGCATGCGAAGTGGAGCCTCCCCGAGCCGTAAGCAGGCCGTCGGCCTCATGGATCTCCCTGATGTCATCCGGAACTGTGTCACCCCTGACGATAATCAGTGAAGTTTCAGGCTCTGCCTTGCGCCAGTGCTGGATCTCTTCCAGAGTGAATACTATTCTCCCGGTCATGGCCCCTCCGCTCACCCCAATACCATGCCCGAGGAACTTAACGTGCTTTTCCTGGGCCGTATCAAAAGAATAGACCTTTTTCCTCTCTCTTATGACCATATCCCTGGTCTGGAGACAATAAAGGTCTTCTGTGTCAGGACTTTCAAATGTAAATTCCATCTCCTGTGGGCTCCAGTGTCTCTCATAAAAAAGGTCATTTGCCCAATCCCTCATGGTCTGATAGATAGCCGGGAATGAGATCTCAAGGGGAGTATCTTTCTGCCTGTTTTCGATCTCGGCCTGCTTTATTGAAATGGGATATGTGCTGACCAGTCCTGAAACCACGTCCTCTCCTTGATTTCCAGGGCTGAAGTCGCCCCACAATGTCAGCATGTCTCCGGACCAGCGCGGGTTGTGTGTGAAAAAGACCCCGGCCCCTGATTCACTGGAGAAATTGCCGAAAACCATGGCTTGAACCGTAACAGCCGTGCCCCAATCATCGGAAATGCCCATGATCCTGCGGTATGTTTCCGCTTTTGGCGTTTTCCAGGAATCAAACACCTTCTGAATCGCCACGTGTAGCTGGCTGATAGGGGACAATTCGATCTCTATACCGCTATCCTGTATAAGCGCTTTGTAGGCCAGAGTAATGTCCCTCATCTGCTGGCCAGTAAAGTCTTTTTTGTAGGGAACACCCAGGCGTTGTTTGAAATCATCAATAATGGCATCAAAATCATTTCTTAAAAGACCAAAAGCCATGCCGTATGACTGGAGAAACCTCCGATACGTATCCCACCCAAACCACACATTCCCTGTCTGTGTAATCATTCCCAGAACAATCGTCTCATTTATCCCCACATCAAGGAACGTGTCCATCATGCCCGGTTGAGAAATAGAGGACCCACTCCTCACCGAGAAGAGCAAGGGGTTATTGGGGTCACCAAAGGTCTTCCTGGCCAATTTTTCGACAGCGGCCACCTCCAAGGCCACCTGATCATCAAAGTTTTTCTTTGCAGGCGGATAATTATCAACAATTTCACGGCATCTGAAAACCTCAGTGCTGATAATAAACCCTGGGGGAACGGGCATACCAAAACCTCTCAGCTTGACCAGATTCAGTCCCTTGTTGCCCAGATGGATAATATCCGAAAGGTCTTTCTTTACTGGATAAATTGGCGTTACTGCCTTTTTAGGGTCATAATTGAGCAACAGGCGAAGGTTCTCTGCTGGCAGTTCGTGTGATTGCTGGTAAAGGGTGTTCAGAATACGGCCCAAAAAAAGGTCAAGCTGCTGAAGGCCCAGGGAAGAAGCGATCCTGTCACGCAAAAAGATTTCTGTCACACGGTGCTCCAGTTTTTCCCGGTCATCCACCTCTTCAGACGGGAGATATTTGTCCATTAACCTTTCGCTAAGCACCTGTCCCAAAATCCTGGAGAGGTTATCCTGATGAATGTTATTAAAATAATCGTTCACAATGTTGCTTACAGCCTGGGAAAAGCCACGAAAGATGTCCAAGTACTGGGTAAATGAGAACCCCTTGATCTCGAGCGAGTGTGCCAACAGATCCAGTTGCCTTTCCATCTCTAAAGATGACATGCCGTCCAGCTTCAGGGCCAAATCAAAAAGACGAAGGTAGTCATAAATCTGGTGGAAGGCGGCCTTAGTGATAAGTCCCAGGTCAATTTCCTCTACAATATTCTCAAAAATCACATTCACCATATTCTCCAGACGAAACGACAGGCCCAGTGCATCAAATTTCATCTCATGATAGCTGCCATACATAGAAGGGATATCCACTGTAAAATGCCGTTTCCTGTAAATATCCTCCCTGATTTCATAGTCTTCACCGGAAAGGATGACCTCCTTCAATCTTTCGAGGTAAGCCAATAGTTTTATGAGCTTTTTCTTACTGTCCTCCTCCTCAAAAGCCTTTTTAAGTTTTCCAAGATCGGGTAACCCGCTGGCCTGTAACTGGCCCAGATACCCATCTATTTCAGTGAATCCCAGGTTGTATTTCTGGTAAAGGAGCTTATAGAGGGTGATGGCCAGTTCCACCCTCTCTACATCAAGATCAGATACCCCGGGGATGTCAGAAACCTCTTCCTTAAGACGAGCTCCTTTAACATGCAACATGCCTGTCACATGGTCAAAACCCTCGGTATGATAAATATGGCTGACAACCCGGTGGACCCCGTCAATGTACGGACCCTCCGTCTCGATCTGCTCATAAATATTGGGGGGCACAAAAGGCTTTAGCCCTTCTTTGGCCTTGGTATTCCAGAAATTCAGGGTCTCTTCCATCAGCCCGACGGTCTGGTTACTGCTCTCCACATGACTTTGCTTTCTCAAGAAGTGAGTAAGAGGATCCCTTCGAAGACAAATTTCATCGATCCTGGTGGAGGTGTCCCTGAGCCTTCCCTCTGCTCCGATGTCATTGAAATAGGCAGGAAAAAGACGAGTCAACTGCTTGGCAAGGTTATAAACAGGGTTAATGTTGCTGTTCAAAAACCGGGTGATATCCCGGGGAAACAGGTCTGTATCTCTAATGAAAACCCCGCTCAATGAAAGGTGAATGATCAAACTGGACAGCAGCTTTTTAGACCATTTGGGATCAAGTTCAATGAGTTCGAGCCAGGTGCGAATATTCTGAAGATGGGCGGAATTCGCCCGCACTTGCCAATCATCCCCCACCCCCTTTATCTCAGGTGCCTGGAATCCGAGGGACACGACCGAACCCATAAAAAAATCTACAAGCTCTTCCTTACCCGTTTTATAGACCCCACGGCCCATGTTCAAAACACAATTCAATGCTGTCCCAGGAAACTTTTCTGCACTGATTTTTAAAATTGCAAAGGTCTTTTCCAGGGATTGCTTGATAATCCGCGGGTTTTCATGCTGTATAAGCCAGGAAAGGGTTCTATTAATGTCTCTTAAGGTCTCCTCATGGATTGATGAAAGGCCTGTGAGATCCATTATATGGAGAAGGCATATCAATTTCCACTGATTCCCCTGCTCTTTATCCCTCCCGGCACTTAGGAGTTTTTGCGGAATCTCATTGTAACGGCCTACAATCTGACCGTATCCGGGAAGCTTGGCCAGTCTGCTCAGAATTTTATCCGGGTTCCCATCCGATTTCTGACTAATGCGTGCCAGTTCATTTTGCCATGCTTTTAGCTGTTTATGTGAAACTGATTTAAAAATCTCACCCAATCCTGCATCTTCAATGGCATCGCCGGACTCTTTTTCAAACCAGAGCCCTGCATCACCTTGTTCGAGCCAGTAATGATAGGTATATCGGTAGTACTCTTTCAAAAGACGGTTAATAGCGGTGAAGTCAGATCCGGAAGGGGCCGACTGGGAATAGATTCTCCCGAGCTTATCCAATTGATAAAAACTTTTCACAAATAAAAAGAAAGTTTCTTCCGGGTATTGCCGTATCTGCTCAAATGCATAGTCCAACACACCCGGAAATCTGAAGAGTTCTCCGCCCGAATCCTTGATGAGTTTCTGAATAAAAACGAGAAGATTATCCACCGCGTTGAGTCTTACTGACTCATTACGAGAAGTATTAATGGCCTGAAAAAATATGTCAACATACAGTCTCGCTGCCTCCGGTCCTTTGGGATGGGTCTTTAGCACGTCAAAATAATTCAACGAATAAGCCCTGGCTTCCCTCACAATAAACTCCCAGTTCTTGTACGGATGGCAGAGCTCTTCCAGGAAGGTCTGAACGCCCTTTTTAAGGCCGTAATACTCTCCCATAACCTCCTTCAGGACTTCGTACCTCTTATCAACCGTCACATCAACGCAGCTGCCGGCGATGTTTACCTCAAGAGCCTTAGACGGCATATCCCAAATTCCCCATAACTTTGTCGTTTGAGAGCTGTTCGTTAAGAGATAATTTCTTCTTCAAGCAGCAAAACTTCCAAAATACAACGAAACTATTAAATTTTAGCACAATCTTTCCGTTTGCATCAATAGATTTTCTATTTTAAAATAATGGCGAATAATCTTTGACATAAATATTCCGGGAAAGACTTTTTCACAAGTGGATAAACAAGACTGGCAGAATAGGGGTAAAGGGCATCGGGAAAGGTTGCGCCAGAAATTTATAGAAGGCGGCCTGGAAAGATTCTCAGATGAAGAGGTGGTAGAGTTTCTCTTAACATTGGGTACGCCCCGGGGCGATCTCAAAATCCCGGCACGTGAGGCCATGGAGAAGTTCAGCAGCCTCTCCGGCGTTCTTTCAGCTCCTACGGAAAAACTGAAAAAAATCAAGGGAATCGGCCCCAAGAATGCCCTTTACCTGAAACTCGTCCATCAGGTCGCGCGAAGATACCTCAAGGACCGTGCGGATCGAAAACCCTTTTTCGGCTCATCACGGGCGATCTTTGATTATCTTTTTCATTCGATGCGGGACTTGAACAGGGAAGTCTTCAAGACACTCTTCTTAAACCGTAAGAATGAATTGGTTTTTGATGAGGATATGTTCCTGGGAACGCTCACTGGAAGCGCAGTGTATCCCCGCGAGATCATGACCCGTGCCCTTGAAAAAAAGGCGGCGGCTCTTGTGTTCGTGCACAACCACCCATCTGGCGACCCAACTCCCTCTGCTGAAGACCGGAGGCTTACGAGAGATCTTGTCTGGTCGGCGAAGCTCCTGATGATTCAAGTCCTCGACCACATCGTCATAGGCCAGGGGACTTACTACAGCTTTGCTGATGAAGGCCTCATCAAACGCTTTGCGAACGAATACGATCAAAAATTTCCCTCTTAAATTCTTGACATCGATACGATAATTAGAGAAAATATAAGATTAGGCGGTTTCAGAGGTTAATTAAGCGTCATCCCAGTGTTGCGAGAGTGGCGGAACTGGTAGACGCGCTGGATTTAGGATCCAGTACCGAAAAGGTGTAGGGGTTCGAGTCCCCTCTCTCGCACCAACCACAGGATCTGGTGATCCTTTGCAGCATGTAGAAATTTGAATTGGAAAATGGCCGAGGCTGGCATCGATGCCTTGAAATTCATTAAATCATTGTTAGTTTTTTCACCAAGACTTCATTAACAACTCTTTTTCTTTAAACAATGCCTAAATAGAGGCACCTCTAAGGGAATATTCAGCCTGACTGAGCACTGAACGAGGACAAACATGAGAACTAACCTGGAAGACATCACTTCTGTAAAGAAAAAATTATCAGTTGAAATTGAATCCGAGGAAGTTGACAGAAAATTCAATAAGGTCTACAAAGAACTGGGAAAACAGGTCAAGATACCCGGATTCAGACTGGGGAAAGTGCCCAGAAAAATCCTCGAGAGACATATTGGCAGTCAGGTAACAGAGGATGTGGTAAAAGATCTCATTAATGAGACATTACCCGGGGCTTTAGAAGAGGTCAAAACGTTTCCTCTCGGCGTACCCATCTTAGAAAAAGAGACGCTTAAGCAGGGACAGGACTTCAAATATTCTGCTATAATGGAGGTCCGCCCCCAATTTGAGATAGAGAACTATCTGGGACTCGAGGTGGAAAAAGAAACATGTTCGGTCACCGAACAAGATGTCCAGGATCAGCTTGCTCAAATAAGGAATGCTCACGGTACTCTCACTTCCATTGACTCCTACAGGCCCATCAAAAAAAATGATTACGTGGTTCTCGATTATCAGGGATTTGAGAAAGGGCAGCCTCTCGAAGAAATTCATGCATCAAATTTTCTTCTCAAAGTTGGGGGTAATGATTTTCATCCTAAGTTTGAGGAATCCCTGATTGGTCTCAAAAAGGATGACGAAGCCGAAATCAAGGTTGAATTCGAAAGCGGTTACCCTCATACAAAGCTTGCCGGAAAAACTGTAGACTTCAAGATTAAGATAATAGATATCAAGAAAATGGTACTGCCGGAGCTAAATGATGAGTTTGCCCAAAATCTCGGGGCTGACCTTAAAGATTTGAAGGACCTGAATAATAAGGTCAGAGAAACGATCCTCACTCAAGAGGAGAAAAGAATCGATAGCGAGCTAAAACGAAATTTGCTTAAAAAAGTCTCAGACAGTGTTGACTTTGAACTTCCTCAGACCCTGGTTGAAGCGGAGATTGAACAGGTTGTTGAAAACGTCAAGCAGAATCTCATAAGAAGTGGCTCAAATCTGGAAAAAACAGGCCTTTCGGAAGAAAAACTTCGAAAAGACTTTAGACCTGCTTCAGAAAAACGAGTCAAGAATTTGCTCATTTTGGGCGAAATAGCTAAGCAGGAGAAACTTGCAGTAAATGAAGAGGATCTGAACCAGGGATTCAAGGACTTGGCTGCATCCACCGGGCAGGATGCTGAAACCCTCCGAAAGTATTATCAGGCGAGAAATCTCATGGATGCCCTGGAAGAAAAACTGCTGGAGGAAAAAACATTGAACTACCTCGTGGAAAATGCTAAAATTTCCATATTAGATCCTCAAAGCAAAAATAATTCAAAAAAAAAGGAGAATGATTAGGCCTTATGCTGATTCCAATCGTAATTGAACAGTCAAGCCGTGGCGAACGGGCTTATGATATTTACTCAAGGTTGCTGAAGGATCGGATAATCATTATGGGAGAGGAAGTGCTCGACGGTATGGCCAATACCGTCATAGCCCAAATGCTCTTTCTGGAATCCGAGGACCCGGACAAAGACATCAACATGTACGTCAATTCTCCGGGTGGGTCAGTTACTGCCGGAATGGCCATCTATGACACCATGCAATACATCAAACCGGATGTAGCCACTATCTGCATGGGTCAAGCCACCAGCATGGCAGCCCTGCTCCTTGCAGCCGGGGCAGTGGGGAAACGATATGCCCTCCCCCACTCCAGAATCATGATTCATCAACCCCTCGGAGGAGCCCACGGTCAGGCCACCGATATAGATATTCACGCCAGAGAAATATTAAAAATGAGAGATACGTTGAACCATATCCTTTTTAAACATACTGGCCAACCAATTGAAAAGGTGAGAAAAGACACTGAACGCGACTATTTCATGACCAGTGAAGAGGCAAAGGAATATGGCATAGTAGATAAAGTTATCACCACAAGAGAAATGCAAAATCCATTAAGCAGACACAAGAAGGCATGAGACTATGAGCAAGAAAAGTGACTCCAGTGACGATTTGATGTGTTCGTTCTGCGGAAAGAGCCAGGACGAAGTGAAGAAACTTATCGCAGGTCCTTCTGTATATATTTGCGATGAATGCATTCAGCTGTGTAACGAAATTATCGCCGAGGAATACACGCAGGATAGTGAAGAAGACTCGTCATCTCTGTTGCCAAAGCCAGCCGAGATAAAGGAAACCCTTGACCAGTATGTGATCGAACAGGAGAAACCAAAAAAGACTTTATCTGTGGCGGTTCACAACCATTACAAGAGGATTAGCACAAAGGTCGATATGGAAGGTGTGGAGATCGAGAAAAGCAATATCCTCCTGATCGGCCCCACAGGGTCAGGCAAGACACTTCTGGCTCAGACCCTGGCCAAAATACTAAAAGTACCCTTCACAATTGCTGATGCCACCACCCTCACTGAGGCTGGATATGTGGGTGAAGACGTGGAAAACATTATTTTAAACCTCCTTCAAATGGCTGATTATGAGGTGGAGGCTGCGTGTAAGGGCATCGTTTATATCGATGAAATCGACAAAATCGCCAGAAAATCGGACAGTCCATCCATTACCCGCGATGTGTCCGGGGAGGGGGTCCAGCAGGCCCTTTTAAAAATTATAGAAGGGACCCTGGCCAACGTCCCGCCCAAAGGTGGCAGAAAACACCCGCAACAGGACTTTGTAAAGGTGGACACAAGCAATATCCTTTTTATTTGCGGCGGTACCTTCAATGGTCTGGACAAGATAATCAAAAATCGAATCGGCAGTAAATTGATAGGTTTTGAAGCAGATATCAAAGGAAAAGGAGAAATAGATATTAACGAAATAATGCCTTTGGTCCAACCAGAAGACCTAATCAAGTTCGGCCTGATACCGGAATTCATCGGAAGAATACCCATAGTCGCCACGTTAAACGAATTAAGCCTGGACGCCCTTGTAAGGATTCTGACAGAGCCCAAAAACGCCCTCATCAAGCAGTATCAAAAACTGTTTGAACTGGAGCACGTTAAGCTGAAATTCACCGATGCCGCTCTATTGGATGTTGCTAAGGCTGCATTAGAACGCAAATCCGGCGCACGCGGCTTAAGAGCAATTCTTGAATCTGTAATGTTGGATATCATGTATGAAATTCCTTCTTCTCCGGGAATACAAGAGTGTGTGATCGGTGAAGAGGTCATAACAAGGGGCGAGTCTCCTCTCTTACTTTATGAAAACAAGGTAGAATATGCATAAATCAATGTTCAATTTGACGAAAAGAGATCAAAGCGATTTCCTGAAAACGGAAAAATCGTACTATCCGCTTCTCCCACTCAGAGACGTTGTTGTTTTCCCCAACGTAGTGGTCCCGCTCTTTGTGGGGCGAGAGAAATCCATTAAGGCGCTTGAATATGCCATGTCTCATCAAAAGGAAGTCTTCTTGTCTGCTCAAAAAGATGCGAAAGTCGATGATCCGTCTCCCGGAGACATATATTCTTTTGGCACTCTCAGCACTGTTCTTCAGTTGCTAAAGCTACCCGATGGTACAGTCAAGGCCCTGATTGAAGGGAAAGAAAGGGGAAGGATTGAGAATACCCTGGTAAAACAGGAATTTTTCATGGTCGAAGTGAGCAAAATTTCAAGACGGCACGAGACAACAGTTGAGACCAAAGCATTAATGCGAACCATTAATGCCAGCTTTAAAGAATATGCCAAACTGAACAGCAAAATCGGACAGGAAGTTGTTTCAACAATGATCTCCATCCAGGACCCTGAACGTCTGGGAGATACCATAGCGGGTCATCTCACCTTGAGGGTGCGGGAGAAGCAGGAGCTTCTCGAAACGCAAGACCTGAACAAACGGCTGGAAAAACTTTTTGAAAAACTTAACAATGAGGTAGATATCCTCAGGCTTGAGCAGCGCCTCAGAACAAGGGTCAAAAAACAGATGGAAAAGACCCAAAAGGATTATTATCTCAACGAACAGATGCGTGCCATCCAAAAAGAAATGGGCACCAAGGATGATTTCAAGGCAGAGCTCAACGAACTCGAAAAAAAGATCAAGCGAAAGAGGCTATCCAAGGAAGCAAATGCCCGGGTTAAGCAGGAATTCAGCAAGCTTAAGATGATGTCTCCCATGTCGGCAGAGGCCACCGTAGTGCGGAACTATATCGACTGGATCATCTCTCTGCCCTGGCACGAAAAAACAAAAGGAAAATTGGACATTGAAGAAGCTGAAACGATCCTGAACGAAGACCATTATGGCCTTGAAAAGCCAAAGGAGAGAATCCTCGAGTACCTTGCTGTTCAAACACTGACCAAGAAAATGCGAGGCCCTATCCTGTGTCTGGTAGGCCCCCCAGGCGTTGGTAAAACCTCATTAGCCAAGTCGGTGGCGAGGGCCACCGGGCGAAATTTCGTTCGCCTCTCTCTCGGAGGGGTTAGAGATGAGGCCGAAATAAGAGGACACAGAAGAACGTATATTGGAGCGCTTCCGGGAAAAATCATTCAATTTCTTAAGAAGGCCAAATCAAACAACCCTGTCTTTTGCTTGGATGAAGTTGACAAGATGAGCACCGATTTCCGTGGCGACCCTTCTGCAGCCCTCTTGGAGGTCCTGGATCCGGAGCAAAACTTCGCCTTTAATGACCATTATCTTGATCTGGACTATGATCTGTCTGATGTATTCTTTATCACCACAGCCAATACCCTTCACAGCATTCCGCTGCCACTACAGGACAGAATGGAAATTATCCGGCTGCCGGGCTACACAGAACTGGAAAAACTGAACATCGCAAAGCAATTTCTTATAAAAAAGCAGACCGATCAAAACGGCCTTCAGTCTGAGAACATCTCTTTCACTGACAAGGCCATTTTTACAATCATCAGGACATATACAAGAGAAGCTGGTGTCCGGAATTTGGAGCGAGAGATCTCTTCGATCTGCCGTAAGTTGGCGAGGAAAATAGTAAAACGTGGTGTAGATGCCAAAATAGCCTTGATGGCTCAGTCCATTCACAAATATCTTGGTATACCAAAATACCGCTATGGGCGCACTGAAGAAAAAAACATCGTCGGTGTGGGAACAGGACTGGCATGGACAGATGTAGGAGGGGAACTCCTTCAAATTGAAGCCACCATTATGCCAGGCAAAGGGAGCCTGGTTCTTACGGGAAAACTCGGAGATGTAATGCAGGAATCGGCCCAGGCCGCTCTGAGTTATGTTCGGTCAAGGGCACGGCAGTTAAGGCTTCCTGATAACTTCTATGAGAATATTGACATCCATATCCATGTCCCGGAGGGTGCTATTCCCAAGGATGGCCCTTCTGCAGGTATCACACTTGCTACTTCAATCGTCTCCGCCCTGACGAGAAAACCAGTCAATCATGATATTGCCATGACAGGTGAGATCACCTTAAGGGGAAGAGTCCTGCCCATTGGGGGACTCAAAGAAAAAATACTGGCAGCCCACCGGGGTGGTATAAGCAAGGTACTCATACCCTTTGACAATAAAAAAGATATTGAAGAGATACCAGGAAAAATCCTAAGAAAAGTTGAAATAGTCCTGATTGAGCATATGGATGAAGTCCTGACGCAGGCACTCGTCCTGGAAGAAGGGGCAGGACTCTTTGCACCGGAAGAAGAATACAAGCCTTTTTGCCTCACAGACACTATCAAAAAGACTGGAGAAGAATCTCCATCCGGTATCACAGCTCACTGAGCGGTTTAAATAAGCTTGACAAAAGCAATCCAGGCGGTTAGATTTATCATCTAATCGGGCGGATAGCTCAGTGGGAGAGCGTCGGCCTTACAAGCCGAGGGTCGCAGGTTCAAATCCTGTTCCGCCTACCATTATTGTATCGGGGACGTAGTTCAGTCGGTTAGAACGTCCCGCGTGAAGATGCGGGAAGGTCGCCGGGACAAACCCCTTTTTAATACCCGTTTCGTTGTAAACGGAAAATGCAACACCCGGGGACGTAGTTCAGTCGGTTAGAACGTCCCGCATGTAGATGCGGGAAGGTCGCCAGGACAACCCCCTTTGTAATATCTGTTTCGCTGTAAAAGGAAAAATAACACCCGGGGACGTAGTTCAGTCGGTTAGAACGCC
>JBDRPB010000070.1:0-16168 GCA_043809485.1 Pseudomonadota bacterium
TTGGATTCCTGACCAGGCTATAGGGGCCTCTCACAGTAAGTAACTTGTTCTTTTCCAGGCTGCCTGATGACCATATTTGGATCAATTCCCCTAAAATAGAAACAGCAAAGGCAAGAAAATACAGCTCTAGTCGGCCGTAAATCAATATGAGAATAAGAAACACAATCCCCAGAAAAACCCTGCTTTTTACCAGTGCTTTTCGTAGTCCGGGGTGATTAAAGACCTTGTTTATAAACTCCATAGTATCTGCTTTCGTGAAAGATGGTAACCGTTCACGGGTTCACCAAAAACCTGCACTGTTGATTCGTGAGTTTAAACGGTGACCCCTGAACTTGTGAACGCCTACGAAATGTTGGCACTATAGGGAACGATTTATGTTGTGTCAAGGATGCCGCAAGGTATCA
This sequence comes from Pseudomonadota bacterium, assembly GCA_043809485.1. GTDB lineage: Bacteria > Desulfobacterota > DSM-4660 > Desulfatiglandales > Desulfatiglandaceae > 4484-190-2. The sequence goes on from JBDRPB010000070.1 coordinate 405, forward strand.
GGAATGAGTTACCTCTCCTCGGTGCCCTGGGGTAACATGGTTTCAAAGCCCACTGGTTTTTCAAGTTGGAAGATTTCTTTCGGTATAACCTTATTGAAAACCACCTGTTTCAGGTCAAATGTCAGTTGACTGCCAGTTCGAGGATCGTTAAACCCTACTTTCCGTGCATAATAAATGCCATCCTCATTTTGAAAGTTTGAAAACGTAATTTTTATGTCCTGCCCGGGAAAAAACACCGAACATGGGGTACTGCTTTGCGGATGAAAATCAATGACCTGCACAAATTCCCCATTTGTGTTTAGAAGTGTGGCCTGATTTTCTTTCAAGGAAACAGCGCGATTATGTTTCCGTATAACAGGATATCCCCTTACAAAGGTCCATATCTGATCGGGGTCTAACATGCCCGGGAAAAACCCCGATGGATCAAAAGGCCCAAGGTACCCGGAATAATATCTCTTCTCGCTGAAGGAAAGGATTTGGAATCTCTTTTCATTGAGGAGGATATGAAGAAGTGGGCGACCCCAGGGATGTGTGATTTCAATTTTGATTTTACCTGAATCCCTAACACCAGCGATTAGAATATTCAGTTCGGGTTCCGAACCGCGCCCTTTGATCGTTATGCGACCTGAAGAGAAGAATGCGTGGACCCGCCTTTCCTGTTCCCGGCTCATGGAAATAAGATCGGTGATTTTTTTGTGGTCAAAAGGGCGAGATGGTTGCTGAACGGAGACAGGGGCGCAGCATTGGAAAAAAAAAGAAGCAAAAAGCAAAAGAAAGATTACACCCAGGGGAATTTGTTTATTGAGATTCAATTTTTTCCTTTAAGAAGCAGTTCAACCTCAATTATTTTTTGTTTTATCTTCTTTTCTTCGGGATGTTTCAGCGAAAGGGCCTTTTTGTAATATTTGAGGGCATTTTTAAAGTCTTTCTTTTTAAAGTAGACGTCGCCAAGATGTTCATTAATAGTTGGGTCTTCAGGAGTCAACTTTGCAGCCTTTTCTAAGTAACGGAGTGCTTCATCATACAAACCTTTCCTGAAATAGACCCATCCCAGGCTATCTATTATGTAACCGCTTTCAGGCTTTAGTTTTAAGGCCTTCTGGATCAGTTCCATAGCCTCATCCAGCTTTATCCCCTTGTCTGCGTATGTATACCCTATGTAGTTTAATGAGTCCGCGTGTTCGGGATCTATTTCCACGATCCGCTTCATCTGCTTTAGACATGACGCCTTATCGCCGGACTTATCGAGAAGTACGCCGAGACGGAATATAAGATCAATGTTTTTTTCATCCTGACTTAGCCCGTTTTTAACAACCTCGATGGCTTTCTCGTATTCCTCCTTTGCTTCATAAACTGACGCCAGCATCAAATAGAGCTCAATCTTTTCTTTTTTCAGCGTAATGGCTTTTTCGATGACCCTGATGGCTTCGTCATATTTTTTCTGCTCACTGAGGAGATACCCCATATGCATTTGAGCACTTAAAAAATACTTTGACTCTGGCTTGATCTGGCCGAAGTGTTCCAGGGCTTTATCAATATCCCCTTTTTCTTCATAGGCTGTACCGAGATAGTACCTGGATTTGTAATCACCCGGCCAGGCGGAAACAATCAGGTTTAATTCCTCTATGGATTCATCGAGCTTTCCCTGTCTGAGATAGATTAGTCCAAGGGCCTGCCTTCCCGGTTCACCAGGCTTTGAATGCTCTTTGATTTCTTCTGTTTGCTGCTCAGCTTTCTCATTCTGACCGAGCTCGATGTATAGATCCACCAGCCTTTTCCTGGCCCCCATATTGTCAGGATAAAGCTCCAGCAATTTCTCATAGATCTCAACCGCATCCACGTTTCTGTCAGTCATCTGATAGAGCGTTCCCAGATCAAACAGGGCGGGTTCCAGGGTTTCGTTTAGTCTCAGTGCCTCAAGGAATGCCTGTTCAGCCTCTGCATGACGACTTTTCTCCAAGTTAATCCTTCCCCGGTAATAATGAGCGATGACAAGTTCGGGATTCCGTTCTAATATTATTTCCAACTGGTTGAGCGCCTCGTCGGATTGTTCCTTTTTGATTAGAATGGTAGTTAGAAGAAGTCTTATCCTGTCATTTTCCGGATCAAGGTCCACGGCCTTGCGGTACTGTTCTATGGCAATGTCATCGTCACCCATGAGGGCATAAAGTTCGGCAAGAAGTATCTTGCTTCTCACATTTTCAGGCTCCAGGTCTTCACATCTGAGAGCATATTTTAGGGCACCCGGGTAGTCTTTCATGCTTTTAAGAAGCAAAGCCATTTTTGTGCAGAGATAAGCGGATTCCGGGTCTTTTTCGATGGCCCTGGAAAGATATGTCCGCGCATCCTGGGGGTTGCCATGCGTCACGGCAATGGAGGCCAATGCAAAATTTTTGTAAGCCTCCTGGACATTGTCCATTTCTTTAGGGGGGGATACTCTTCTTCCAGCTTCAGGCGACACGGACTCCAAAGGTGTGACCCGGGGTGCAAGCCCAACACATCCTGAGACGAGTCCTATTATAAGGAAAAGTGATAGAACGCCTGTAAGTCTCCAGTATCCGCATGAGGTTAACTCATTGCGGGTTACGGGTTGCGAGTTACGGATTGCGGGTTCTTTTTTCATTTTATAAAGTCAGAATACTCTTCTTCAAAATCCGGGATCTGTTCTTTGAGCCACTTTCTGATATTTTTAGTAATTTTTTCCTGGATTTGGCGAACTCTCTCCCGTGATATATGATATTTGTCTCCAAGCTCCTGGAGGGTCAAGGGCTTTTCTGCCATAATCCGGTTATCAAAAATATCAGCTTTATTCCCGGAAAGTGTCCTGCGAAACTCCCTGAGCTTCTGTGTTAAGAGCTGCCGCCTTTGATTTTTAGAAAGCTGCTCATCTGTGCTCATACCCGGGTCTGGCAGAAGAGCACCATAGGCTTCTCTCGAATCATCGCCAACAGGAGCGCTAAGGGAAATCTCCCATCCTCCAAGACGCTGGCTCATCTCAACAACTTCCTCTTCTTTGACAGCAAGCCGCTCAGCCAAAAGCCTGGGTTCAGGACTAAACCCTTCGGCTATCAGCTTGTCTCGCTCCTTAGCCAAATTGAAGAACAGCTTGCGTTGGCTCTGAGTTGTTCCAATTTTGACCAGTTTCCAGTTATCCATTACGAATTTCAACATATACGCCTTAATCCAAAATGACGCATAGTATGAAAATTTTATGCCCCGATAAGGATCAAATTTCTTGACAGCCTGTAAGAGACCCAGGTTTCCTTCCTGGATCAAGTCTAACAGATTTTTTGTCCAGTACCGGTGGAAATCCATGGCAATTTTCACTACCAATCTCAGGTTGGAAGTAGCCAGCCTGTAGGCGGCCTTCTGGTCCTTTTTCTCTCTGACCCTTTTGCCCAGTTCTATCTCCTCCTCCCTGGTCAGCAGATTATACCTCTTTATCTCAAAGAGGTACATCTGAAGCGGATCATAAGGTACTAAGTTCCTTTCTGACTGGGCGACAGGGGCAAGGCGAAATTCGCTGGGGTCAACAGAATGCCTTTCTTCCGGTTTTTCATCCCCTTCCTGGACTGGTTTGCCTTCTGTATCTTTCATAATCATCACATGCGCTATCGGGGCAACCCCTGAAAGCTCCGCCCTGCTTAGCAAGGAACAGGCGTCATTCCTGTGTAATCCTTACATACCTCTTTTTACCTGCCCTCAGCAGCAAGAAGTCCTGTTGCAAATCATTGATGTTGATTGCCTGGTCAAACGTTTTAACCCTTTGGCCGTTTATATATCCACCGCCCTGAGAAATGAGCCGGCGGGCCTCACTACGAGTCTTACAAAGGCCTGCTTTTTCAAAAAGTATATAAGCCGGGATACCCTGATCAAGTTCTTCTTGACCAATGCTGTATGTAGGGGCAGCCTCGGGAGACTTTGCTCTGTCAGGGCCAAATAGCTGTTGAGAAGCTTCATGTGCATGGTCTGCCTCTTCCTGGCCATGGCACAGTTTTGTGGCCTCGTAAGCCAGCACTTCTTTTGCTGTTCGCATGTCAGCCCCTTTTAAACGTCCAAGCTGACGGACTTCCTCCATGGGAAGAAATGTGAAAAGGCCCAAAAAACGTTCCACATCACCGTCGTCCTGGTTAATCCAATATTGGTAATAGTCATAAGGCGACGTCAATGAAGCGTCAAGCCAGACTGCCCCTTTGTGGGTTTTACCCATTTTAATCCCTGAGGATGTGATCAAGAGAGGGAAAGTCAGGCCGTGGATGACTTCCCCTTCAAGGCGTCTCGTGAGATCTGCACCGGCCAGGATGTTGCCCCACTGATCATTTCCGCCCATCTGGAGGTGGCAGTCGTAATGTTTGAACAGATACCAGAAGTCATATGCCTGGAGCAGCATATAGTTAAATTCTATGAAGCTCAGCCCGGTTTCCAGCCTTGCCCTGTAACTTTCCGCTGCAAGCATCCTGTTCACACTAAAATGCCGCCCAATATCTCGAAGAAATTCTATATAGCGGAGATCCGTGAGCCAGTCAGCGTTATTGACCATTATAGCCTTTCCATCGCTGAAATCAATGAAACGAGACAACTGCTTCTTTAGTGCCTCAGCGTTTTCATTGATTTCTTCCAGTGTTAAAATACTGCGCATTTCCGTTTTTCCGCTGGGGTCTCCCACAAGACCGGTCCCGCCTCCAACGACACCGATCGGCCTGTGTCCTGCTCTCTGCATATGGACGAGCGACATGATGGGGAGAAGGCTCCCCACATGTAAGCTTTTTGCGGTTGGATCAAACCCGATGTAGCAGGTTGTAGGGTTTTCAAGGAGCTCACGCACGAGTTTCCTGTCAGTTACCTGTTCAATAAAACCCCTATCTTCAAAGATATGGAAAACGTTTTTCATTTTAATCCAGCAATTTCTTTCTTTTGTATCCTTCAGGCAGGCTCAAACGAACCACCTGCCCGGGGTTTCCAATATTTTCGACCTGTACGCCATTAAACTCAAAACTGATACCCCCCGCGTTGCCGATAAGCAATTCCATACCCTCTTTGGCTTTCCACTCAGGGTGATTTCCAGGAGTGAAGATATATTCTTTGGGATCCTGATCATCCACAAAGATCCTGACCCAGGTCTTTTCTCTAACATTTGCCTTAAGAATCAGTTCCCGGATTTCAGTTTCGGGGCTTGTTTCAGGCTCATAGGCTAACAACGGTCCTGCTGAAAATGATGTTGCCGCCTTTTCCTCCAAGGGGTTGTTGGGAGGCTTAACGTCAACAAGTTCAGGAGACGACTCCGGTGCAGAAGCCGTTAGGCTTAAAGCCTTCTCCGTCCGGGGTACCTGTTCCACCGATTCAGAGACCTTGCCCGATACAGGTTCTTTCTGCTTCTTCAAAGGCAGTTCCTGGGTTTTGCTGAAAGTTTCCTGAACAGGCTCTGAATTCACCATGCTGCTGTCAACTGAATGAATTGTCTGAGAGCGCTCCGAGACGTCCTTTCCAGGTAGATACCCCTTCCACAAAAAATAGGCTAATGCCATTGTAACCAATAGAAGGATCAACACAACCGAGAGGGTTTTCCTGCTCCCCACGGGCTCTCCAAGAGGCTTGGGAGTTGTAGATTCAATGGGGGCAGTCTTCTGATAAAGAGCTACAATCTCCCCCGCATCCAATCCCACAGCATGGGCGTAAGAACGGACAAATCCCTTCACAAAAATCGGCGAAGGGAGACTGGGCCAGTCTTCCCTTTCTATAGCCTGAAGGATGTGAGGCTGGATCCTGGTCATTTCTGAGACCTGACCAAAATCGAGTCCTTTTCTTTGCCTTTCATCCTTCAAAAGGGCCCCTAAACCACTTTCCATAATTGACCCTGTTTCTCCATCCTCCACATCTGGTCTCCGTCCCGGGCTATGCTCCGAAAGAGTGTCTGACTCGAAGGAAAAGGCCTTTTGACCGGTAGGATGCCGATATTCAAGGTGGTTCATATTTGCCCGGTTTTAAAAAATGATTTTTGTATATGCCTTTTCTCTTAACTCTTTGATCCAGGAGGAATATCTTTTGTCTATTTCTTCCTTGTAAAGAATTTCAAAAATGGCATCTCTTACCTCTTCAAAGGGCTTCACTCCGCTGTCCTGCTTTTCAAGAAGCTTAACAATCTGTATCCCGGCCTGTCTTATGATCGGCCTGGTAACGTCTCCCGTTGACATGCCTTTTAGAACTTCCAGAAGATCCGGATCAAGCTGGGCCGTCTTGAAAAACCCCAGATCCCCGCCCTCTTTGGCGCCGGGGCCTTGAGAGAACTCCCTGGCCATTTTACCGAAATCCTCACCCTTTTTCAGTCTGAAGACGATCTCTTCGGCTTTCCGTAAAAGAGCAACCGTTTCTTCTTGATTTGACGGGTCTTCCTGCTTCAGGAAGATGGTTGCAAGATGCACTTTTGCTATGATGCTGAATTTATCCTTGTTATTGCTGTAATAGTCTTTGATCTCTTCCTCTCTTATGACTATCTTAGACTTTACTTCGTAATTGATAAGTCTGTTCCGTTCCAGTTGCCTTTTGATTTCTTCCCGGTACGACTCAAAACTCACTTCTTGCTTTTTAAGTCTGGCAATCAGGCCTTCCTGGGTCAACTGGTTACTTTCCTTTATCCTTTCAATAGCTTCATCAATCTCCCCGGGCGTAACCTCGATTCCCATTTCCCGGATTTTCTCGAAGGCAATTTTTTCATCGACCAGAAGATCTAAAACCTTGCGCCGGGTTTCTATATATTTTTTTTCATCTTTCATTTTAAGCTCACCTGAATCATAACCGGTAAGCTCTTTGATCTTATTATCCAGTTCGTAGAGTGTGATCACATCGTTATTCACTTGTGCCACCACCCTGTTGCATATTTCAGCCAATACTACGGATTGAAATATCAGGGCCAGAACCGCCGTCCAAATGGTTATGGAAAAAAGCTTAAATCCTTTCATTCAATTCAATTCCAATTTATTCAACAGTTTCTGATTAATCCTGACTTCAAAATGAGTCCCCAGGCTTTCTATCCATTTCTTAAGGAATATTTCACGTTTTTGGTGAAGAAGCCTTGTTTCTATTTGCTGAATGACATCAGGGAGTTCTTTCACAGTATCGGGTCGAATGGAAAGCACTCTAAAAATATGGTATCCATAAGGCGTCTCCACAACCGGACTCAGTTTACCCTGCGGCGTTGAAAAAAGAACTTCTCCCATTGACTCTTCCAGATGGTCACTGGCAATCCAGCCGACCTCACCGCCATTGTTAGCCTCAGGCGCTATTGAATATTCACGGGCCAGTTCGCTCATGTCTTCCCCGTTTTGTATTCGTTTGAGGAGACTTTCGGCCTCTCCTTTGGTCCTGGTAACAATTTGTCTGAATCTTACCATCCGGGGACACCTGAATTCATCAGGATTATTTTCAAAATACTGCTCAATTTCCCTGTAGGTAGGCGGGACAATATTTTCTGAAACCTTCTCTAAAATTCTGCTTACAAGGAGTTGCTCTCCGAATTGATCTTTCCACTGATCAAAATCCACATATTCCCGAAGTAACGCTTCCTTAAAGGCATCTTCCCCATATTCCCGCCTGATGTCATTCAGGGCACTTTGCAGCTCCCTTTCCGGGATAGCAATGCCCTTTTCCCTGCCATATTCCATGATCAGATAATGGCATATCAACTGTTCAGCAAGCTGGTTCCGATACTGGTCCTGGTGCTTCTCCAGAACATTCATTTCGGCACCTATTAATTCCATATCCTTCTTTAGCTCATCAGCGGTGATTTGCCTGGAGCCAACAACGATGACTACACTGTTCTCTTCCTGCTCAACGAGACCGCAGCCTAGAAAAAAAATTACTGCTGTGCTGAAAATGAAAATAAAACCGCAGTTCGCAAAAGGAATTCGGGACTTGTCAATAATGCAGGGAATCATCAATAATCAATCCTAAAATAATCAGAATAGCAGCAATAGCCTTAAATGCAAATATATTTTTCCCCACAATAATTCTAGTTGCTACTAAAACACCCTCTCAAAGATATCGTCTACATGTTTCACATGATAGTCCAGGTCAAATATTTCTTCGATCTCTGACTTACTCAAATATCCGCCAATCTCTTGATCTTCCATGATAAGATCTTTGAATTCCTGCCCGGTCTCCCAAACCTTCATGGCATTCCTTTGCACCATAACATAGGCAGTCTGCCTTTCAAGGCCCTTTCCGGCCAGTTTCAGGAGTAATTGCTGAGAAAATATAAGCCCTTTCATTTTTTTTAGGTTCTCAGCCATCCGGTCAGCATGGACCACCAGGCCTCTTAGAATTCCGGTTAAACGATGAAGCATATAGTCAATGAGAATGGTGCTGTCCGGCGCGATTACCCTTTCCACAGAGGAATGGCTGATATCCCTCTCATGCCACAAGGGCATGTTCTCCATGGCGGCCAGGGAATTGGATCGCACACGGCGAGCAAGGCCTGAAATGTTTTCACAGCCAATGGGGTTTTTCTTGTGGGGCATGGCGGAAGAGCCCTTTTGTCCCTTTGCAAAGGGCTCCTCTACCTCAAGGACTTCTGTCCTCTGAAGATGTCGTATCTCGACAGCTATCTTTTCCAGGGTCCCGGCGAGAATTGCAAGACTTGAAAAATACTGGGCATGTCGATCGCGCTGGATAATCTGAGTGGATATTTCTTCAGGCCTTAGCCCAAGTTTTTTACATACAAGAGCTTCGATCTTTGGGGAAGTATTCGCAAATGTACCAACGGCCCCGGAAAGCTTTCCGTAGCTGATGACATCACGCGCCTCAACCAGCCTTTTCAAATTCCGTTTCATTTCAGAGTACCATACGGCCAGTTTCAGGCCAAAGGTTATTGGCTCTGCATGAATTCCGTGGGAGCGCCCGATCATGGCCGTATATTTATGCTCCATTGCCCTGGTCCGAATGACATCCATAAGTTCCTGGAGATCCTGAACGATTATGTCCATGGCCTGTTTCAAAAGAAGCGCAAAGCTCGTGTCCAGGATGTCGGAAGAGGTGAGGCCCAAATGGATATATCGTGAATCAGGGCCCACGTGTTCTGCCACGTTCGTCAAAAATGCAATGACATCGTGTTTGGTTTCCTCTTCGATCTCCAGGATGCGCCCTACAGAAAAGGCGGCATTTTTCTTGATGTTTTCAAGGGCCTCCTCAGGTACAAGGCCCTCTTGTGCCATGGCCTCGCAAGCTGCAATTTCAACTTCAAGCCACTTTGCATATAAATTTTCAGGTTCCCAGATCCGACCCATCTCAGGTCGCGTGTATCTACTGATCATTTTGTAGCCTCCCGAGAACGAACTTAGCTCCGCTTCGCTCTGCAATTGGAATAAGTTATACAATCACGACACATTATACGTAAGCGTTCACAGGTTCCGATGAAATCTAACCTTTGAACCCGTGAACGGTTACCATTATACCAACCGGCTCAAGACCAGACCAAGGGAAAGGAGAACCCCATGGGTTATCAGAGTCTGAATGGTAAGAGCCTGTGCCGGTATCAGCCCCTCATATGAGAGATATTCTCTCCATAGAATTTTCATCGCCTTGAATGCGAGTGGAAATGCAATAAAAGACAGCATGGTCAGGTAGGTCAATCCTACAATACCGACAAGAAAAATAACGGCAATAAATGCCGCTAACATAATGATGCAATAAGGATACCTGGAGAGCTTCGGCCCCAATCTGACTACCAGGTTTTTCTTCCCGGCATCACGATCTGCCTCGTAATCGGGGAATTGATTGATCCATATTACGGCCGCAATAAAGAAGCCCTGGGGAAACCCAAGAGCGAAGGCGGACCAGCTGAGAGAGCCAGACATTACATAGTAAGCTCCCAGGGTGATAAACGGGCCGAATGCGAAAAATATGCAAATTTCACCCCATCCACGCGACATGAGCTGAAGGGGACGGGCTGAATAGGCCCACCCTGCAGCTACCCCTAAAAGACCGATTGGAAGCACAAGGGGTCTCCCCAGGAAAACCAGCCAGATAGCAGCAGATAGACTGAGCACATAAAAAAATACAGCGATTGACAGCACGCACCAGGGCGCAACCTGTCTATTTTGAATGACCCGGCTTCCGCCACTAAAAGGCGTCAAACGCACATTGATCGGATCACTGCCTTTGGCATCGTAATAATCATTAAGCAGGTTAGCGGCCAGATGCAGGGCTGCCACTCCAAGGGCAGTGATTAAAAAAAGCAGGAGAGAAAAATGCTTATCAATGAAACCATAGGCAGTGCCTATGATGACCGGAATCAAAGAGCCAGCCAGGAAAGGTGCCCTTAGGGCCTTTATATACACATTCATGCTTGAAATGCCTTATACATATTGGAATATCAAATAGTTATGGGCGTCACAAATATAAATTCGGACTTTTTACAAGACCATCAAGTTTGATGTACCAAAACAGTAATTTTATTTCAATTTAATTCCTTGCGCCTTGAACCTTTAGTCAAGTTAGAGTTACTCAATCAAACGGTCCCCATCCCTCAAGGGGGCAACGGGTGCAAAGCGGCTTTCTGCGGCAATAAGTTTTTCCTGTTTGCACAATCAAAGCGTGAAATTCATTGAAAAGAGACGTGTCTTCGCTCAAATGGTCCATAAACAATTTCTGCAGTTCATCATAGGTCATCTGCTCCTCAGCCATGCCATGGCGGCTTAGAATGCGGTGAGTATAGGTATCAATGACGAATACGGGGCGATGTGCCGCGTAAAGCAGGATGCTGTCAGCGGTCTCCGGGCCAACCCCTTTGACAGAAAGAAGGCCTTGTCTAAGGTTTTGAGTCTCATCTTCCAGGAACAAAGAGAGGTCTGCCTGGTAGTACGCAACGATAAAATCGATCAAGTTCATTAATCGTTTAGCCTTGATATTAAAATAGCCGGCCGGCCGAATCTCTTGCGCAAGCTCTGCAACAGCAAGGGAACGAAGGCCTGCCAGTGAAAGCAGACCCTTGCCTTTTAAGTTTTCAATGGCCTTTTCCACATTTTTCCAGTTTGTATTTTGGGTAAGAACAGCCCCAACTATCATTTCCAGCTCTGTCTCAGCCGGCCACCAGTTTTGAGGACCGAAGTGGTTCGACAAAAGCTCAAATATCTCCATCAGGCGCTGTCCAGCTAAAGTATGAGAACACATTTTAAGAAGACATCTCCTCCCTTGAATTCTGGATGCCCGAAAACCAATCATGCGCCCCGTAATGCCTGGCTAAACACGGATCTTATTGCCTTGACAGGCTACGCAGGATACCTTAGATTTACGCTTCGTGTCAACGAAACGGCTTTTTCAACAGCAATTGAAGTAGACTGATGCGAATAGTGAAGGGCTGAAGGCCTCATCAAAAGACTGATAAAATACGATATTGGGAGGCGAGATTTTATTTAAATGCCACCGGAACCAAAACTCACCAAAACACGCAACATAGGAATTATCGCGCATATAGACGCGGGGAAGACCACAGTGACAGAACGTATCCTCTTTTACTCAGGCCGCGTTCACAAGATGGGGGAGGTCCACAATGGCGAGGCCACCATGGACTGGATGCTGGAGGAAAGGGAACGGGGCATCACCATAACCTCTGCCGTAACTTCCTGCAATTGGCAGGACCATGCCATAAACATTATTGACACCCCCGGTCACGTGGATTTCACCATTGAGGTGGAACGCTCACTTCGTGTCCTGGACGGCGCCATAGGGGTTTTCTGCGCAGTGGGCGGCGTGGAGCCTCAATCTGAAACAGTCTGGCACCAGGCAGACAGGTACAAAGTCCCTAAAATTGCCTTTATCAACAAGCTGGATCGCGTCGGAGCCGACTTTTTTAAGGCCATACTGATGATCAGGGATCGGCTTGGGGCCGTTCCTCTTGTTCTCCAAATACCATGGGGTATCGAGGATGATTTCAATGGTGTGATCGATCTTGTTAAGATGAAAGGTATTCTGTGGGAAGAGGAAACGCTTGGGGCCCAGCTCAGTGAAGTCCCTATTCCCGCTGACATGCTGGAAGAGGCCTTAAAGCATAGAGAACATCTCCTGGAAACCCTGGCTGATAAAGATGATCTGATAATGGAGAAGTACCTCTCAGAAGAAAAACTCGAAATTAATGAGATAAAACAGGCCATACGAAACGCCACCATTAACCTGGAACTTGTACCGATTTTTTGTGGCGCCGCCCTGCGGAATAAAGGCATACAGCCACTTTTGGATGGAATTGTTGACTACCTCCCCTCGCCTTTGGATATTCCACCAATTGTAGGACATATCCCCTCGTCAGAAAAAAAAGAGTCCCGTCCGGCAGAGATAAAAGGGCCATTTTCTGCCCTTGTCTTCAAGGTAATCATGGATCAGGGGAGGAGAATGACCTATTTGCGGGTTTACTCTGGTACAGCTAAAATGGGTGACTCTGTCTACAACCCGGGCAAGGATATCAACGAAAAACTGTCGCGACTCCTTAAGATGCATTCCAACAAAAGAGAACGGATCAATAGCGCTTCGGCAGGCGATATCGTTGCTGCCATGGGTCTGAAGATAGCGACTACCGGCGACACCCTGTGCTCAAAAGAGAAACCAATCCTCCTTGAACCGATTCAATTCAACGAACCTGTCATCAGTATGGCTGTGGAACCCAAAAAGGTCGGTGATAATGATAGGCTTTTGGATGCCCTGAGTAAACTTTCAGACGAAGATCCCACATTCAAGTTCAAGATAGATGAAGAAACCGGTCAAACTGTCATATCCGGCATGGGTGAGCTCCACCTGGAAATCATTGCAGGAAGGCTAAAACGTGAATTTTTCGTAGAAACTAACCAGGGAAAACCTCAAGTCGTTTACCGGGAGACCGTGACAAAGGCTGTGGAGCATGAGGAATTTTTCGATCGGGAGATCGCCGGGCAGCAGCATTATGCAGGCGTGAAAATCGAGACTTCACCCTTGCCGAGGGGTAGCGGGAACCGTTTTGTTGACCGATACGAAAATCCGGACCTTACTGAAGACTGCCTTCAGGCCATAAAACAAGGGATTGCTGAAGGAGAGGCCAGTGGCGTTCTTTCAGGCTATCCCGTACTTGACGTGCAGACATGCCTCCTGGATGTCCACATAAAGGAAACATCTGACGTAATGGCATTTAAGGTGGCTGCTACCATGGCATTTAAAAATGCCTGCCAAGGGGCTGCCCCCTTGCTCCTCGAACCGATCATGAAAACCGAGGTCCGAATTCCGGAAGAATTTACAGGTGATGTCATCAGTGATTTCAATGCCAGGCATGGAAAAATTACGCGGATTACCAGCACAGGGACGCTCCAGGTTCTCACAGGCAGTGTCCCTCTTTCCAAAATGTTCGGGTATTCCACCGCTCTCCGATCCGCGTCTCAGGGTCGGGGGACATTCACCATGCAATTCAGTCACTATGATAAGGCGTGAACGTAACATCCCGGTCCGGACATTCCCACTGCTTCCCCACCAAATCCTTTGTCAGGCAACCCACTTTGAGACAGGGGCGTTGGCCTCCTCGAGGGGTTGAACGACCACGTCCACCAACACTGGCCCCTGGGAACTCATTGCCCGGCCGAGCACGCGATTCAGGTCTGCCGGGTCTTCCACCCGCTCTGCTTTAATGCCGTAAGCCAGGGCCACTTTGGCGTGATCTGTAGTCGAAAAGTCTACCCCGAAATAATGCCCTCCCGTCGCCTTCTGACCTGCCTTGACCCATCCAAAGCCTGAGTTTGTTAGCACGATCAGAACTACAGGAATATTGAGCCGGGCTATAGTCTCCAGTTCCCCTGCGGAGATAGCGAAACTGCCGTCACCCATGATGCCCACAACCCGGTGGCCTGTTCGGGCAAAATGGGCCCCAACCACGGCCGGCAGGGAATAGCCAAGGGCACCGTGGGCCCGGGGGGCTACAAACCACCGGCCGGCTTTGGGCAGGCGATAGTAGGCGGCCATATAAGGAGTTGGTGTGCCTGGATCGGTGATAACCAATGTATTGACGGGCAAGACGTTGACCAGCTCAGTCACGAACCTCTCCGGTCTTATTGGCATCACATTGGACGTAAAATCCTCCACGGCCAACATGTGGGCCTGTCGCTTGCGGGAGATCAAGTTGGGGTCGATCTTGTCTGCTTTGCCGCCCCCCAACCGGTCGGCAATCTCTTCGACCAAGGCAGCCAGGCCCAGCTTGGCGTCTGCGACGACGCCCTCCACAAGCTGGAAATTGATACCGATGTGGTTCGGATCTACGTCTAATTGAATAACCTTGACCGACCTATCGGCCGGCAGGGTCCACTTGCTGGTGGTTACAGAGCCAGTATGGCAACCGACGTAAAATACCAGATCCGCCGATTTTATAAACTCATGGCGATAGGCAAGCCCGCCGTTGCTGCCAATGACGCCAAGGCTGTAAGGGTGGATCTCAGCCAGGGCGCCCTTTCCACTGATGGATGTTGCGACCGGGCAGCCTAACAGTTCTGCCAGCTGCTTAAGCTCGGGCCATGCCTCAGACCGGATCACCCCGGCACCGGCCACCACCACCGGGCTTTTACTCTCCAAAAGCAGATCAGCCATTCGGCCCACCGGACCCAACTCCGGAGCGGTGCGGGCAGCAGGGTAAGCGGCGTAGCGGGGGTTAATGTAGACATCCCCATCATCCACATCCGATTCCTGTACATTGAGAGGAAGACAGATGTGGGTAGCCCCCAACCGGCCAGAGTTCGCCTGGCGAAAGGCCTCACGAACAACCCCAGGAAGTTGCCTGCCCTCAACCGGTGTCTTGGTCCACACAGTAATCGGCCTGAACAGGGCATCCTGGTCAAGTTCGGTCAGCGTACCCCGATCCCGATCGCGCAGGTCAATATCAGAGGTTATTGACACCAGCGGGACCGAGGATTGATTTGCCTCTGCCACTCCCGGCATAATGTAGATAACTCCGCCTCCGCTTGGCCCCTCGCACACCCCGACACGGCCGCTAAATCGAGCATATGCATCGGCCATAAAGGAGGCTGAGCGCTCATCACGGGTCAGTATGTGCTTTACGCCCGGTTTTATTTCCCAAAATGCCTCGTAAAGGGGAAGGCTGGTATCGCCGCACAATCCGAAAACCACCTCCACACCTACCTGTTCTAACATGCGGACTACAGCCTGACTGCCTTTCATGGATTACCCTTCCTTTCAAAATTTAGAATTGTTAGCCAAAAAGGTATTGACAATGCTTTCATTGGAGAGTAATATGAAATCTTTAAAAAAGGAAAAGGAATATGACCGTTACACACCTCGCTGACAGCTTTTATTTCTATTTTTATTTTAGCCGGAGGACCGGTATGCCTTAGTGTGTGACGACGCAAATATTTTAGTATCAAAAAAGCGGAGCACATGCTCCGCTTTTTTTTTCATAACATTGATAATCTCGAAAAGTCAAAAATTTCCTTCCCCCTTAATAAGATAAGATTGGGAAACATGTCAACTAACCGTATCATTTCATCAAACAAACAGATTGGACTAAGTGAAAGGCTGGGCCTGATCAGTCTTATTGACGAGGGGATGCGGTTGGGTTCCGCCGGGTGCCCTATTATTGCAGACCTTTTCAATGACCTTTGGGATCTTGTGAATGCAACCGTATCCGGGAGCAAGATCAATAGCCTGAAACCTGAAGAATCGAACAACGGTTTCAAGGTATTTGAGATCAATGCTGAAACAGGGGAAAATCTGGGTAGTCTCAATATGTTATACCTTAAGAAACCCATCCCCTG
>JBDRPB010000071.1:0-5163 GCA_043809485.1 Pseudomonadota bacterium
GACGTAACTTACTTACAAAAAATTTGAATGTTAACGAGAACTTTCAAAGTGAGGTCAGAGCATTGAGAAGAAAATACTGGTTGGCCATTTTGTTGATAGCGTTTGGTGTGTGGTTTGTTGATTCAGGTGTTTGTGTTCCTGTCGGGGCCCAACCCCTTACCCACACAGTTGTAAAAGGTGATACCCTGTGGGATATCTGTGATCAATACTATGGGGATGAGGAGCTGTGGCCAAAACTCTGGCAGATGAATCCCTTTATTACCAATCCGCATCTTCTCAAACCGGGTGATGTCATCAAGCTGTTGGAAAATGTTCCGGTGAAAAAATCGCCCGCCATTGAAAGTGAAACAGCTTCGCCAGGCAAACCCCCAGCCGAGTTCGTATACGGCGAGACAGGCATTGATGTGTCGGGATTTACTAATGCTGCTTCCATCGGGTTTTTATCCAGGAAAGAGGTGGAGCCCTGGGGTTATGTTGTATCGTCTGGGGAGGAAAGAGTCGTTCTATCAGAAGGCGATTCAGTTTACGTGGCCATGAAAAAGGAATGTGACATCAAACCGGGCGATGAGTTCACCATATACAAGGCATCCCCTGTGGTGAAGCACCCCCTGACCGGAAAGAAATTGGGGTACGTGATCTCTTTCCTGGGAAGGGTCGGTATAAAGGAAAAAGTTAAGGATATCAAGGAAGAGGACGTAAAAAAGAAGGTAATTTCTCAAGAGCAAAATCTCTACAGTGCAGAAATCGTAGAAAGTTACATGGCCATTCCAATAGGCAGTCCAATCCTGTCATACAAGCCCCTTTCCCCGTGTATGCAACCAATGCCCATGGAAAGTGAATTGACGACAAATATTGTTGCTATCAAGGACATGCGTGAGGTTATTGGACAGTTCAGTGTGGTCTATCTGGACCAGGGTTACAACCATGGGATCCGCAGGGGAAATCTTTTTGAGGTCTTGGAGAAAAAACAGGCCGAATCTCCCCAAAAAATAACGCTTCCTGATATGATAATGGGTCACGTGGTTATTGTAGAAGCCAGACCTGATACAGCTACCGGCGTGGTTGTAACTGTCAAAGAAGAGTTCCACAATGGTGTCTTTGTGAACCGTATTGATTGGCCGAACGCGAAAATCGTTCTATCGATGGTGCCCGAGTGTCCTCTTGAGTAATATCTCAATAAGTCCGGTCATTCCGACTGCTTCCCCCTTTTGCAAAGGGGGATAACCAAACCATGGTCCTCTATGCCAGGCCTTTTACTGAACGAATTTGGTTTTCCCGAAGAAAACGCTTGACTAACTTACCTCACTCTGTTTTATATTCCCGCCATCCCTGCACAGGCAGGATACTGCAAACTAACAAATAACTGACTACATCCTTTTGGCTCTCCATGAAAACATGGCAGAATGAAAATTGCGCTTGGTTGGCCCTCAATATGATCCAGGGCATTGGCAACAGTATCTTTAAGAACCTGCTGGAAAAATTCTATCACCCGGAAGGTGTCTTTGAGGCCCGCTTATCTGAATTGATGAAAGTAGAGGGGGTTCGCAAAGAAATTGCTCACAGGATTGTGAAGCGTGAATTTATCTCAGACCCCGAAGAAGAACTGCGAAAGGTAAAAAAATGCAATGCCCGGATTATTACTTATACGGATCCCTCTTACCCGTCTTTTCTAAAGGAAATCAGCTCTGCCCCGATGCTTCTATATGTCAAGGGAAAGGATATTCCTGTTAATCGAACATTTGTGGCAATCGTTGGTTCGAGGAATCCAACCCACTATGGCATCAAGAATGCAGAAAAGCTTGCCGCCGGGCTCGCGATACGCGGGGTCGGGGTGGTTAGCGGGCTGGCAATGGGGATTGATTCCGCCGCCCACAGGGGTTGTCTTAGGAGCAAGGGTTTTACTATTGCAGTCATGGGAACAGGAATTGATACTGTTTATCCTGCCTCAAACAGACGGCTTTCAGAGCAGATCATGGAAGACGGGACTCTTATCACTGAATTCCCTCTGGGCAGCCCGCCTGAACCAAAGAACTTTCCTATACGGAATCGGATAATAAGCGGAATTAGCAGGGGTGTTGTGGTTGTGGAAGCGACGAAAAACAGCGGCTCTTTGATCACAGCCTCATTCGCCCTGGACCAGGGCCGTGATGTGTTCGCTGTACCGGGAAGTATTGATTCTTTTAAGAGTATGGGGACCCATTTTTTGATCAAGCAGGGGGCCAAATTGGTTGAGAATGCCGATGATATTCTTGAAGAATTGGATTTTAGTGAAAGATTACCACGAAATAGTAGTCTTTTTACAGGCGCTTCTGAAAAACTCCCGGAGATGGATGAATCTGAGAGAAAGGTTTATGAAATTATAGGAAACTATCCAATTCATGTTGATCAGATCGTAAGGACAGGGGCCATGGATGCAGGTGAGGTTTTGAGTATTTTGATGCAGATGGAGTTAAAGGGAATCGTGAAACAGCTTCCCGGGAAGATGTTTGTTCGCTAATTATTATTATTTTTAGACAGGATGTACAGGATAGACAAGATAAAAGAAATCATGTAATCCCGTCAAAAAAAGTGAAAGAAGAAAATGGCTAAGAAGATATCGACAACACATAAAAAAAAATTTACCGCCACAGCAGATATGACCGGCAGGCAGTTGGTCATTGTGGAATCGCCGGCCAAGGCGCGAACGATTAATAAATATTTAGGTTCAGACTATGTGGTTATGGCTTCTGTGGGTCATGTTCGAGACCTGCCGAACAAAAACCCCAAGGGGATCAAGGACCCTGTGCCAGGCGTGGATCTCGATCATGATTTCAAACCCACATACCAGATCATTAAGGGCAAGGGGGCGACGGTCAAGGAATTGAAAAAGGCGGCAAAAAATGCCTCAGGCATCTGGCTGGCAACGGACATGGACCGTGAAGGGGAAGCTATTGCCTGGCATTTGGCCGAGGCGTTGAATGTCAAACAGGAAGATGGCAAACGCGTTGTGTTTAACGCAATCACCAAGAGTGAAATAGAGAAGGCCTTCCGCAGTCCACGTTTGATTGATATGCCCAAGGTCAACGCACAACAGGCGCGCAGGATCCTTGACAGGATCGTCGGTTATCAGGTTTCACCGCTGTTGTGGAGAAAAGTTGCCGGTGGACTGAGCGCTGGGCGAGTGCAATCTGTGGCAGTCAGGTTAGTGGTGGAGCGGGAGCGCGAGATCGAGGCGTTCACACCGGATGAGTACTGGAAGGTCATTGGCTACTTCACCACCGATCTAACCGATCCCGCGTCTAAAGCCGCAGAGTGGCTCAAGTGGTTGGCCGAAGCGCCTGAAAAACGAAACGGTCGAAATACCAACGGCAGGACGGTGCGGGAAAAGAACGGTTGGCTGGCTGAGCACAATTGTGTTGCAGCGGAATTGATCCGGATCAATGGCAGGAAGTTCGACCCGAAAGACGTGGAAGCGGCTCTGGCAGCCGCAAAAATGGCGGGCTTTGAACTCGATGAAAAAATCGGAAAACAAGTTTCAAAAGCCAGGAGACCAGCTCAGCAGGTCATCGGCCTGAGAGGTCACGTGGCTGGCGGACCGGAATGGCGGGTGAAGTCGGTTCAAACCAAACGCACTAAAAGCCGGCCTTTTGCGCCTTTCATCACCAGTACGCTTCAGCAGACGGCAGCAAGCCAGCTGGGTTTTACTGCCCAATCCACCATGCGCGTTGCCCAGGACCTGTATGAAGGTGTTCCAATCGATGGCATGGGTTCGGTGGGTCTTATTACCTATATGCGAACAGATTCCACGGTCCTTGCCGGTGAAGCGATTAAGATGGCCAGGCATTACATTGGTTCGCAGTTTGGTGAGCCATACCTGCCGGCGAAGGCAAACTTCTTTTCTTCCTCCAACAAATCAGCACAGGAAGCTCATGAAGCAATCCGACCCACCGATGTAAACCTGACACCTGACCGTATTCGCTCGTCCTTGAATGACCGCCAGTACAAATTATACAAGATCATCTGGGAACGATTTGTAGCCTGCCAGATGACTGACGCCCAATGGGACGCAACCACTGTTTTGATCAGCGGGACTACTAAGGGAAAGGAAATGACCTTTCGGGCCACCGGTCGCGTGCTTGTCTTTGACGGGCATTATAAAGTGGTCGGTGTACCCAGTAACTCAGATGAAGCCGTGTTGCCGCATGTGACCGAAGAACAGCAGTTGGCGATGTTGCAAATCGATCCTACACAGCATTTCACTGCACCGCCCCCGCGATATACTGAGGCATCACTTGTTCGAAAGCTGGAAGCCGAAGGCATAGGGAGGCCCAGCACATATGCCCAGATCATTCAGGTCATTCAGACCCGCAGGTATGTGGAAAAAATTCAAAATCGATTCCACGCGACAGATCTGGCCAAGGTCGTAACCGATAAATTGATAGAAGCGTTTCCTGAGATCTTTGAAGTTAGCTACACGCGTGACATGGAGCAGCAACTCGACGATGTTGAAGAAAAGCAGGCCGATTGGGTTCAGATGCTTCAAAGTTTCTATGGACCATTCAAGCAAAGTCTGGATGCGGCATACGAAGGCATGGGGCATGCAAAAGCCGAAACCCAGCCAGCCCCGTATAAATGCCCTGAATGCGGCAGTGACACGGTGTATCGTTTTGGTCGCAACGGTCGATTCTTGAGTTGTTCCAAATACCCGGACTGCAAGTATGCAGCGCCTATAGACAATGACGGCAAACCAGTTGAGCCGGCACAGACGGACGTGGCCTGTCCTAAGTGCGGCGCGACAACTCTGATGCGTAAAGGGCGTTTTGGAGCATTTCTCAGTTGCACTAAATACCCTGAATGCGATGGCATCGTAAACCTGGACAAGAAAGGCTGTGTCAGCCCTCCGAAGGTTCCACCATTGCTCACAGATTTGCCGTGCCCCAATTGCGGAGCGCCAGTGAACCTTCGACGTGGAGCACGGGGGCCATGGCTGAGTTGTTCGAAGTTTCCAAAGTGCCGCGGGAGACTGGGCTGGGCCTCACGTGACAGCAAGATAAAAGAAAAGTGGGGAAAGGCGCTCGAGGAGCACGAAAAAGCCCATCCCCAGCCGATCATTCGAAAAATGGACGGAAATCCCGTTGGCGATGCCTACACGCCGCAGATCCAAAACGTCAGTCAACCCTAACC
>JBDRPB010000072.1:0-6656 GCA_043809485.1 Pseudomonadota bacterium
TGATCACTATGATTTAAGCTCCATGCGAATTTGGAACTCGGCCGGTTCACCCCTCCGGGCGCAGACTAAGCAGGAGGTGGTAAAAAGATTCAGCGGAGAGCTATTGGAGCTTTGGGGGTTGACCGAAGGAGTAGCCACCACTCTGAAGCCGGAGGACATGGAAAGGAAGATGGATTCCGTGGGGCTTCCGCTGGTAGGAGGGGATGTGGCTATAATCGACGATAAAGGGCAAGAGCTTCGCAGGGGCGAGGTCGGTGAGATTGTTGCTTTCAGTTCGTGGATTATGCCCGAATACTATAAACTCCCGGAAAAAACCGCTGAGGCAATCTGGCTTGACAAGCAGGGGAGAACGTTTCTCAAGACTGGTGATATGGGAAAGCTCGACGAGGACGGGTTCCTTTACATACTGGATCGGAAAAAGGACATGATCATATCCGGCGGAATCAACATCTTCGCCAGCGACATTGAAGAAGTATTGTCCAGGCATCCAAAAATTAAGGACGCAGCCGTGATCGGTATCCCTCATCCCAAATGGGGAGAGACACCTGTGGCCCTTGTTATTCTGAAAGAAGGATTATCGGCTTCAGAAGATAAAGTTATAGAGTGGGTCAATGCTAAGTTAGCCAAGTATCAACGGATTTCCAGGGTGGAATTTCGTGATACGGACTTCCCCAGGAATGCCCTGGGAAAGGTTCTTAAAAGAGAATTGAGGGAGGCTTTCCAGAGGACCGACTGATCCAAACGAATTCAGATGAGGAGCTAAAGATATCAATGACTTCAGACAGCCCTTTGAAAGACAGACTCATCCTGGTGGTAGATGACGAGCCTGATGTTTTGGAGACCGTGGAAGAACGGCTTGACATGTGCCAAATTCACAAAGCGACCGATTACGATACTGCTCTTCAATACATACTAAGTTATACATATGATGTTATCCTCGATATTATGGGCGTAAAAGGTTTTGAGCTTTTGAGACACGCCGTATCCAGGGGATTTCCAACAGTCATGTTCACCGCCCATGCCCTTTCACCCGAATCATTGAAAAAATCCATAAAGTTAGGCGCTGTTTCTTTCCTGCCCAAAGACCAGATTATGGAACTCAGTTCATACCTTGAAGATGTGGTTTTGGGCGGTGGCGAATCTGTCTGGCAAAAACTCTTTGACAGGATGGGCAGCTATTTTAATAGAAAATTCGGTCCGGACTGGAAGGAAAAAGACAAATTTTTCATAGAATTTGAAGAAGAATTAAGAACGAGCAAGGAAAATCAGGCATAACAACCCAAATCGGTAAGACCCGAAAGAAGCTTGGTGTGTGAGGTATGAGAAATGCAAAAACGCAGAAAACTTGGAAGGGGTGTTGCAATAGTTGGTGCCGGGATGTCCAAATTCGGCATGTTCAAAGACAAGGACTCAAAGGATGTATTTGCTGAGGCCTTTAAAGAGATGATCAGTTCCGTGGACAAGGGTGTTGACCCTAATGAAATCGATGCGCTTTATCTGGGAAATTTCTCAAACGATTTTTTTGTCCATCAGTCCCATTATGGGCCTATCATCTCAGATTTAATCAGTCTCTACTCAAAACCTGCCACGAGAACAGAAGGGGCATGTGCGTCAAGTGCTCTTGCCTTCAGGGAAGGTGTCTTTGCCATAGCCTCGGGATTCTATGACATGGTTTTGGTCGGCGGTGTAGAGGAGATGTCAAAACGGACAACCGAGGAAGTTGCCGAGGGTCTGGCATTAGCAACGGCTCCCTACGAAAGCAGAGTTGGATTTACTTTTCCGGGGGCCTTCGGGGCAATTGCCACTGCTTATTTTGCAAAATATGGGGCCACACGTGAGCACCTCATGAATGTCACCATAAAAAGCCATAATAATGCCCCGCTCAATCCAAAGGCACAGTTCCCTTTTACTATTCGCGATATGATGAACGCCAAAATTGAACGTACCAAGAAAAAGGGCCTCCCGGTACCTGCGTGGGAAGATGAAAAGGGCTTTCTAAGTGACCCTACTGCAAATCCTGTTATTGCATGGCCTATGCTACTTTATGACTGCTGCCCTATAAGTGATGGGGTAAGCTGTATGTTGTTGGTTGGAGAGGAAATGGCAAAGGAGTTCACTGACGACCCTATATACGTGGTTGGAATTGGGCAGGGTAACGGCAGAGGGTTCCATTCCTTTGATGATCTGACATACTTTAAGGCGACAAGACAAGCGGCAAAAGAGGCCTACGGGATGTCGGGTCTTAAGCCGGAAGACATAAAAGTGGGCATGCCGCTCAGGGTAAAATTCCTGCACCGAGGAGAAGGAGAAAAGACGGAAACCTACTTGGCATTTGAGCCCGTGAAGTAAAAATCCTGGCTTAGAGGACCAGGGTTTGAAAAGGAGTAATTTATGCGTTTAAAGGATCGGGCAACCCTCATCACAGGTGGTGCGGCAGGTATCGGCAGGGCCACGGCGGAACGCTTCGCAGAAGAAGGAGCCAGGGTAATAATATGTGATGTTAACAAGGAAGCGGGAGAGGATGCGGTTCAGAGCCTGGGCCCCGACGCTGCATTCTACTTGGTAGACGTAACCGACAGGCAGGCGGTGCAAAGGTGGGTTCAAGACGTTCTGGAAAAATACGGCCGGGTGGATGTACTGATAAACAACGCCGGCATCCTGCGTGATGCTCTCCTTGTGAAGATGAAAAACGGCAACCTGATCAAACAAATGTCTGAATCGGATTTTGATCTGGTAGTTGCAGTCAATCTGAAAGGCGTGTTTAACTGCACCCAGGCTGTTGTGCCAGGCATGATACGGCAAGGCGGTGGCGTAATACTAAACGCTACCTCTGTCGTTGGCATGGACGGCAACTTAGGGCAAACCAACTACATAGCAACAAAGGCCGGTGTGATTGGCATGACCAGAGTTTGGAGCCGCGAGTTGGGACGATATAATATCCGTGTCAACGCTGTAGCGCCAGGCTTTACAGCTACCGAAATAATAGGATCCATGCCTGAAAAGGTTATTGAAGCAATGAAGGCTCGCACCCCATTGGGACGCCTGGGACATACCCGTGATATTGCCAACGCCTACCTCTTTTTGGCGTCGGACGAAGCCAGCTTTATCTCGGGCACGGTTCTGCGCGTGGACGGGGGGATCGTTGTTGGAACATAAAATCGAGGAACGTGATTGGTTTATGAAGGGAAAAGAAATTTTTCATGCCTTTCATCAGGGGCAGAACATGTCATGGTGGTCCCTGTCGATAATCGGCTGCATAGGCGAATCAAAATTTTATAAGGGTGGTGGGATGGATCTTAAAGCATCGTATCATGAATTCATGAAAAAGCGGTCTGATCTGGAAGAGTTATTCAAAAAGCCGGAGCCGTTGGAGCGGGTCATTTTCAAATGTAACCCGGACATCCCATCCCATCCCATGTTATTCTCTTATTTAGTTCAAATGAGGGACTGGGTCAAGGCTGACTTCCATCTTCTATCATTTCTGATTATGACAAACATCATATTGTTTTCAATGGGCAAAGGAGACCAGAGAGAGATGATAACATGCTAGCGCTTGGAAAGACATATGAAAAGGTATATAACTCTTTCAGCTGGGAGATTCCGGAGTTTTATAACATCGGTGTCGACATATGCGACAAGTGGGCACATCAAAGGTACCGCCTGGCCTTGATCTTTGAGAATGAAAAGGGGCAAGTTCAACAATATACCTTCTGGGACCTGAAAAGACTGTCAAACAGGTTTGCCAATGGCTTGCAGGCGCAAGGGATAAAGACAGGGGACCGGATAGGTATCCTGCTGCCTCAATCCCCTGAGACCGCAATTTCGCATATTGCCATATATAAGGCCGGTGGAATTGCGATCCCTCTTTTTACGCTTTTTGGCACTGACGCTCTTGAGTACCGGCTGTCTAACAGCCAGGCCAAAGGAATTATCACGGATGAGGCTAATCTGCACAAGATTCTGGAGATATGGGAAAGGCTTCCAGACCTTAAAGTTCTCATCGTAACAGGTGGTGAAAAGCAAGAAAGGGTGCTGGATTTTTGGGACTTGATTGAAAAGGGGTCTGCTGATTTTAAACCTGTTATAACAAAAGCAGATGATCCGGCCCTGATCATTTACACATCAGGCACCACCGGTCCCCCCAAAGGTGCCCTGCATGCCCACCGAACCCTGTTGGGACATCTTCCCGGTGTGGAGTTTCCCCACAATTTTTTTCCAAAAGAAGATGATTTTTTCTGGACACCTGCTGACTGGGCATGGATTGGCGGGCTTATCGATGTCCTGTTCCCAAGTTGGCACCACGGAATTCCGGTAGTTGCCCACCGCGCAAAGAAATTTGACCCGGAGGAGGCATTTCACCTCCTGGCAAAGTATAGCATCCGTAATGCCTTTATGCCGCCGACAGCGCTGAAAATGATGCGCCAGGTCAAAGACCCGCATAGTCGACATGATTATCACATGCGAACCATCGGGAGCGGGGGGGAGACGTTGGGTGAAGAGCTCCTTGATTGGGGCAAAGAAGTGATGGACTTGACCATAAACGAATTTTATGGCCAGACTGAATGCAATTTGGTGGTGGGGAGCTGTTCAGAGGTCATGGAAACCAGACCCGGTTCAATGGGGAGGGCAATCCCCGGCCACATCGTTGAGGTAGTGGACGGTTCTGGGATGCCTTTGCCTACAGGCAACGTTGGAGAGGTTGCTATTCAAAGCCCCGATCCGGTTATGTTCCTGGAATACTGGAAAAACCCTGAGGCAACCAAAGAAAAGTATGTAGGCGACTGGTTACTCACAGGAGATCTGGCCAAAAGAGATGAGGATGGGTATTTCTGGTTTGTTGGCCGAAAGGACGATGTTATCACGAGTTCGGGTTATCGTATAGGTCCCGCTGAGATTGAGGACTGTCTTATGAAGCACCCTTCAGTGAGCATGGTGGCTGTCATAGGCAGCCCGGACAAGGTCCGGACAGAGGTTGTAAAGGCATTTATAGTGCTTAAATCTGAGGTAGCACCGAACACGGAGATTGAAGAGAATATAAAGAAATTTGTGAAGGTTCGGCTGGCAGCTCATGAATACCCTCGGGAGATTGAGTTCGTGAGCGAACTCCCCATGACCGCCACGGGCAAGATTATGCGAAAGGAGTTGAAAAAGCTGGAGATAGAAAGGAAATCAAGGTAAGTGCCTAAAGGTTGCAGCCTATACGGTTAGATGTAACTTGCTGAAATTTATCATCTCGCAGGGTGGGTTGAGTCCCGCGGATCTCGGGAATGGGTTTTGCAATAATTACATATAGTTTGCATATCACGGGAAGCGAGTAATATTAGGTTAAAACGGCGAAACCCACCATCCTTTTGCCTCTCAACCCACCCTGCAGAGAGTTTTAACAATCTAACCGCACAGGTCGAAAGTTATTGGGAAAAGCCTTTAGGTTTCTTCCCCTTCAGGCAGCCGAACCACCAGCACAGGTTTTTTGCATCTCCTTAGCACCCTCCTTGAAGTGCTCCCCATCATGGCGTTAGCCAGTATCCCACGGCCATGGGTCCCCATCACGACCATATCGCAGCCGCTGGCCTCGATTTCCTGCAGGATTTCTTCCACGGGATTCCCTATTTTTACAATGATTTCATCCGTAATAAAAGGGCAGGCGGGAAGCTCGCGGCTTACATCCTCACAGAATTTTTCAAGACGTTCTCTAATCGTGTCAAGAACTTTCTGCTCGTTGGCTTTTCTAAGTTCTTCCCACTTCTGTTTTCCAATAACATTAATTACCAGGCTATCCTGGTAGGCAGATACATCCTCCAGAACATGGAGTATGGTGATCCCGGCTCCATAACGATTTGCAAGGCTTGCCGCATAACCAAAGCAGTACCGGGCGTTCTCGGAAAGGTCAGTTGCGTAAAATATTTTCTTGATTTCAGGAATCATCTTAGTACCTCCATGTTTATAGTTGAAACGCATGGTGCATAGGGCTGAGCGCACAGGGTCTTTAAAAAACAGCTTGGATCTGGGGACAAACTTTGTTAGGTTAATTTTGAAATCCCCTTGATTCTACCGACCATGCTGGCATAAAACTCAAACGCGTTCAAGTGATGTGCCAGTATAATGGTGAACAAATTCGGGATCAAGCAATAAAATTGCTTTACAGTTTTATTCTCACTAAGTTCAAGGAATTCTGAAACACATATGTCTGAAACCGGCCGAACCATTTTTGCTATCTGTATCTTGATAGTGGTTTATATTCTTACCAGGAAGTTTCATGCGTGGAGGATGAGACAGACATACGTATCCATTGTCAAGGATCTTGAACAAAAAGGAGCACTTGACCCATCTTCAGCAATAGAGCTTCCATATGCAAAAAAAGGCGTATTTCGAATCGGGATCAGAGATTACCGGCCTAAGGCGATACAATACATGATCGCTAATAATATTATTGGCATGACAGATAGCGGGAAGTATTATCTTAAGGATAAGGGGGTAGGGTGGATTAGCGCGGATTAAACCTCAGGTAGAATTATGACCAAAACAAAGTCCATGACGGTTTGCCTTGACGTTCAAGATAACGTGGCAGTTGCCTTGACGAACCTTGCCCATGGGGACGTGATCGGTCCAGGTGGTATAATCTCCAATGTAAACGTTCCTGCCGGTCACAAAATAGC
>JBDRPB010000073.1:0-4630 GCA_043809485.1 Pseudomonadota bacterium
GGATGCTTCACAGCGTCAGCAACCATAGGCTGAATGCAGCCCATTCCAAGGCGGCATGAACTCTGTACAAGCCTTAACAGCCTCTTATGGTTCATGTCAAGCGCAACAATCTCTCCCTTATCTCCCATCAGTTCTGCCATATGGGTAGATTTACCCCCCAGTCCTGCACAGATATCAAGGACTCTCTCCCCCGGTCTGGGTGAAAGAAGGCGGGCACAGATCTGTGCTGGCTCGCTCTGGACTTGAAACAGGCCCTCTTTAAAGGTGTCCAGCCGGTCAACCGGTCCCTTAAGGCCCTCAACTGCGATGCCTTCCGGTGAATACAAGGTCGGGTTACCTTCCACACCTTCCGCTTTCAGGCGTTTTATCAGACTTGGGCGGTCAACTTTTAACGTATTGGCCCTAATAACCAGACCCGTTATGCGGTTCCCCGCCGATAGAATGCGTTCTGTGGAATCGGTTCCTATCTCTCTTATCCACTTTTCCACCAACCATGTGGGGTAAGAATAAAAGACAGACAGATAACCAACTGGATCTTTCTTCCTGTCAGGGAAGACGACCTGCGCCTTCGCACGACAGATACTTCGTAAGATACCGTTGACAAAACTTACCACATGATTGGATTCTATGGCTTTGGCCTGCTTGACTGCTTCGTTGACCGCTGCCGATTCCGGGACCCGATCCATATAAAATATCTGGTAGAGGGCAAGGCGGAGGATGTTTAAGGCAGGAGGTTCTATCTTTCTGAAAGGAAAGCGGATATTCTGCTGAATTATCCAATCAAGCCTAAGCCTCCACCGCAAAACCCCTTGAACCAGGTGAACAATAAAGGCCCGATCTCGTGCAATCATATGGGGAGCTTCCTGGAACTCATATTCCAGAAATTGCTTCAGAGAGCCGGGCCTATCTTCCTGCCTGTTTAGTGCTTTAAGTGCCAGGTCCCTTGGTCTCACTGAATTCATGTCCTAAAAAGGTTATCAGTCCCCTTTCAACCAGATCCAGATCCACATCCGTATCATAACAGGGTCCAAAGGGCCTTCTATTTAATATCCCGTAAACAGGAATTGGGTAGCTGTCCTGAATACCGCTTGTCAGGTCTCGTTCACATGCAACACCAATAATAACATCCGGCTTTTTCTCGACCACAATCCTTCTAGCCAGGGTCCCGCCCGTAGCAACCGCCATGGAGACATGAAATTTTTCCGAAAGGGCCACTAAATCCTTTATCCTGCACTTACCACAGGCCTTGCAGTTCTCCACATTGCCGGTAATCCTTACGGTGCACTCGTGATTCTGGAGACAATGGGGGAGAAGTATAAGAAGCTTTGACGGTCGGACCTTTCTGGCCTCGGCAAGGACCAGTCGGTTATTGATGGCTACGAAGGATCTCCGGATCTCGGTTTTGCTAATGCCCAGGCACTTGCCAACTCCCACCAGCAAAGGGAACAGGACTCGAATCACCACGCCCCGAATACGGCGGTTAAAAAAAAGGTTCTTCCCCCGGACAATAGTAAAAACTAAGGTTAGGGCGCCGCCGAGCCAGAAAAGGACAAAACCACCTAAGAAAATAGCCAAAATCCCGGGAAGACTTCTATGGATATTGGACAGACCCACATATGGAACCCACCAGAGCAAAAAGGCCAATCCCACCATGACCACACAGGCAAGCAGCAAAAGGAGGATAAAGATCTTTTTTGTGGGCTGTCTTTGGTCTTCAGGTTCAGAAAATCTTTTTTCGTCAGTAGTTAATGGGACATCCATCTGTTGGGGCATTGCTTTTGGCGTTTTTGGCAACCCTTTCATTCTAACTCCCCAATAGGGTTCCTTTATTTAGGGGAAATCCCCTCAGGAAATCCTTGGCAGGAATTCTTTTCCTGCCCGGGATTTGCAATTCTCTGATCTGTACTATACCCTTGCCGGTTTCCACCTCGAGTCCGCCTTCTTCATGTCCTTTAACCCTCCCAGGCAGGCCAATCCGTTCTTCGTCTACAACCCGGGATGAAAAAACCTTGATATCCTTTCCCCGGAGTCTGGTAAAGGCCCCTGGCCAGGGATCAAATGCCCGGATAAGAGCAGATACAGTCTCAGCAGGTTTGTCCCATTTTATTTGAGACATACCTCGATCTATCTTCGGCGCATAGGTAGAGACATTCTGATCTTGAGGTCTCTCACGTAATCGATTTTCAGCCAGGTCCTCGAGAGTCCTAATGAGAAAATCTCCGGCCAGGGCAGAAAGCCGGTCGTGAAGCTGGCCTGCTGTTTCGTCGGGCAATATGGGCATTTCCTGCTGTAAAAGTATTGGACCGCTGTCAAGTCCTTCATCCATCCGCATGGCGGTCAGGCCGGTTCTGGCTTCGTTATTTAGAATGGCCCACTGGATGGGGGCTGCGCCCCGATACTGTGGTAAAAGAGAGGCATGGATATTAAGGGCTCCCCAGGATGGAATGCCAAGCATCTCCTTCTTTAAAATCTGACCAAACGCCACAACAACCAATAGGTCAGGCGCTTTGTCACGAATAATCTCACAGAATTGCCGGGCTGAGGCATTCTCAGGTTGCAGGACCTCGAGCCCGCAGGCCATGGCAGCTTGTTTGACAGGGGATTGGGCTATTTTTTTCCCTCTTCCCCGGGGCCTATCAGGCTGGGTGACTGCGGCCAGGACATCATGGCCATTTTCCAGGAGCGCTCTTAAAGCGGGGACAGCAAATTCCGGGGTCCCCATGAAAACGATCTTCGGGCGTTCAGGGATTCTTTTTTGTGCCAATTCTTCCACGAAAAAATTTAGCTCCGCTTGGCTCCATCCCGCCGGCGGGATAGAAATTTCGAGGCATTTAATTATTCTTCTTTTAGCTTTTTCTTCAACCTCTTCTTATAAAGGGTCCTTTTGAGGCTGCTGATATGATCAATGTAGAGCGTGCCATTTAAGTGATCTATCTCATGCTGCAAACAGATGGCCAAAAGGCCCTCTGCTTCAATTTCCATCGGCTTGCCATGCCGATCCACCCCCCTTACCTTCACCTGGGCATTGCGGGAGACCTCTGCCGAGTAATCAACCACACTCAGACAGGATTCCTCAGAAGCCACCTTCCCCTCACTTAGCACAATTTCAGGGTTGATCAGCACACGAGGATCTCTTCCATTTTTCCTGGGGTATAGATCGAATACAATTACCCTCCTAAGCTCCCCAACCTGGTTAGCAGCAAGTCCAATGCCAGGCGCAAGATACATGGTGTGAATCATGTTGTGCACCAGCTTCTGGAGGTCCTCATCGATATTTTCAATGGTCGCAGCACTTGCCCTTAACACTCTATCGGGATAAGTATAGATCTTCAATTCACTTTCACTGTTGTTCATGTATTGCTCTCCATATAAAGATCAGGGATGTTTCATCAGGCCTATCCGGGTGAACCATACCTCCTGGTTGAAGAAAATTTTTATTTAAACTCAATTAATTTTAAACACTCTGCTAAAATAAATCAAGATAGGATAAAACAGCCTTGACTTTTTCCTGTCAGATACCTATTGAAAATGCATGACAAAAAGAACCATAGAATTTCTGTTTGAAGTGGGCATGCTAAAAAAGACCCCCCGCACCGGTTACCAGTTCCTCGGATCTGGCGGAGAATCAGTGGCAGATCATTCCTTTCGCACGGCCGTGATCGGCTATGTACTTGCCTCCCAGGAGCCAGGTGCGGACCGCAACAAGGTCGTTTTGATGTGTCTTTTTCATGACTTTCCTGAAGCCAGGACCGGCGACCATAATTATGTGAATAAGAAATATGTTAAAACGCATGAGGAAAGGGCCGTTCAAGATCAGGTTCGAGAGCTGAGTTTTGGTGATGAGATTGTTGACCTGTTCCAGGAATTTAATGGGTGCGATACACTGGAAGCCCGCCTTGCCAAAGATGCGGATCAGCTTGACCTGATATTGGAATTGAAGGAACAACTGGATTCAGGGAATCCCAACGCAAAAGACTGGTTATCATATGCAGTTAAAAGGATAATCACAGATGGTGCCAAACAAATGGCCCAGGAGATACTGACCACCAATAGCTCTGACTGGTGGTTCGACAAAAAAACCGATTGGTGGGTTAATGGCCCTGATAACTGAATGGAAAAAGAATAGGGCTTACACCCTCCCCAGTGGGAGAGTGATCATAAGGATCAGCATGATCGTTTCTCTGTTATTTCATGTATTTATCCTTATAATCGCCCAAAAAGCCTTCCCAATAAACTGGTTTCCCGAGCCCCTGAGGACCTACCACGTGGAGCTCCTTCGGCCACCGGTGGATCCCTTCGATGATAAGGAAACAGCAGATGCGGATCTGGCCAAGATCAAAGCCGATGAAAAGGCACAACCTGTGGAAGCCGAAGACACCATCTCCCTTGATACCAAGGATAAGAGGTATACATCCTATGCCATAGCGATCAAGGCAAGGCTAATAAAACACTGGGAATACCCGCGCGAAGCACGGGAAAACCTCATTGAGGGGAAGGTGTTGATCGTTTTTAGTCTTAATAGACAAGGGCATTTAAAGGAAATAAGGATACTGCAGCCTTCGGGTTATGACATTCTTAACAAGGAGGCAGAAAGGGCAATTCGATCTGCTGCCCCCTTCCCTCCTTTTCC
>JBDRPB010000074.1:0-3703 GCA_043809485.1 Pseudomonadota bacterium
TGCCAGAAAAGAGTGAAGACCCCACCTTTAAACCATATGTAATCAACGGGATACGGTATTACCCTCTGCCCGATTCAGAGGGCTTCAGGCAGTCGGGAAAGGCGTCATGGTACGGGGCGAAGTTCCATGGACGACCCACTTCCAGCGGTGAGATTTATGACATGTACAAGGTCAGCGCTGCACATAAGACACTTCCTTTGGGCACCTATGTGAAAGTTTTGAATCTATCAAACAATAGGAAGAGCATTGTGAGAATAAATGACCGGGGCCCGTTTGTGAAGGGAAGGATCATCGATCTGTCATATGCCGGCGCAAAGGAAATCGGCCTGGTCGGTCCGGGTGTGGCAGAGGTAGAGATAGTAGCTTTGGGTAAAGAAGTTGGTGAGCTAAAAACGTCCGGCGGGATCAAACCTGTGGTTGAAATCAGTGATTTGCAAAGGGGCGTATTCGCAGTTCAGGTAGGTGCGTTTAAAGACAGAAATAATGCCCTCAGGCTTGCCGAGCGCCTGAAGGTGATATTCGACTATGTTGATGTGACGGTCTATGATGAAGGCAGAGGCCCTATCCACAGGGTGAGGGTTTCAAAATCAGATACCCTGACCAAAGCAGGTGAAGTCGAAAGAAAGTTAGAAAATATGGGTTTTGAAGAGGCGTTTGTGGTGAGCCTGTAGCCAATAGCTTTCTCAACCGGAGAAGACAAGTCCGACATAAATCCGGGCGCCGAAATGCCAGTTTACTTTGAGCAAGCCTTAATTCTAATTAATTTTATCTCGAAGAACCCCGGATGTTTTAAAAACAACAACCCTCCTGGCTCTCAATTGGAGGTCTTCGGTGGTTTGTGGGTTTCTGCCTCTCCTTGCTGACTTTTCTTTTACAACAAACTTGCCAAACCCACTGATCAGGATGTCTTCTCCGCTCTCCAGAGATTGTTTCATGATCTCAAGAAGCCTTTCGACAACAGTCCGGGATTGGCTTTTGCTGAGTCCCACCTGATCGTAAATACTATCGATAATCTTTTCTTTGGTCAGGGCCACCTTTGATCCTCCTCAATTCTTACTTAGTAGGGAAAAAGCCATATCAAATGCGATTTTTTTGAGTGATAAATATGGCTTATGCCGAAAGGCGTGTCAAGTATTTTTTGCGTACCCAAATTTTTCTTTTAATTTATCGTTTACGATCTTTGGAACAAGGCCGCTTATGTCCCCTCCGAAGCTTGCTGCCTCCTTGATAATGGTAGAACTGGTATAAAACCATTTATAATCGGTCATAAGGAAAATGGACTGTACATCCCGATTTAATTTTCGGTTTATAAGGGCCAACTGGAATTCATATTCAAAATCGGAGAGGGCCCGGAGGCCTCTAATAACCACGTTTGAATTTTTTTTGACCGCGTAATCAACAAGCAGCCCGTCAAAGGAGTCTACCTCAACAGTATTCTTATGCCCAATAGTCTTCTTTATCATATAAATCCGTTCTTCAGTGGAAAAAAGCGGGGTCTTCTGAGGATTGTTCAGAATGGCAATAATCAGTCTGTCAAATACCTTTAAGGCCCGGGTTACTATGCTCAGATGGCCGTTGGTTATCGGATCAAAGAAACCAGGGTAAATCGCAGTTTTTTCACTCATGGTTAGGCCTCGTACGCGTACACGCTTATTTTTGTATCCCCATATGATCGGGCATCCACCATTTCAAGGCTTTCAAATGAGGCAGGTAATTTCTCGGTTTTCGATGATTCGGCAACCACCCGTGATCTGTTGGAAAGGATATCCATGGTTGAGAGCTCGCTAAGTATCAGGGGTATGGAATTTTTGCCATATGGCGGATCAAGAAAGACCAGATCAAATACTTGCTTTGATAAAATATGAATTCGCCGGATTCCTTTTCGCAGATCTCGCCTTATGATAACCCCGGAATCTTGATGTTCGCAGAGAGCAAGGTTCTTTCTTATCAACTTGATGGATTGCGGTGAAATGTCGACAAAAACGGCGCTTGATGCGCCCCTGCTCAGGGTCTCAAGGCCTAAAATACCGGTTCCTGCGAAAAGATCAAGTACCTTCACGCCGTGGAGATCCTGGCCAATGATATTAAAAATTGCTTCCCTGACCTGATCAGATGTGGGCCTGATGCCCAACCCCCTGGGGGATACCAGAAGTCGGCCTTTCAGTTGGCCGCCTGTTATTCTCATGTCCCCTCACAGGTCAGTCTGTGGGGCATCTGCCTCTTCCACATCGTTGGCCGTATCCGGATGGAGCCTGCTTGAATGGCGATTGGCCCTGGCAAGTTTTTTCTGAGATCGATATATGGTGACCACAGGGCCCGAAAGCAGATAGATAGCCATGATGAAGAAGAGCATAACCTTTGGTTTATAGGCAACTACAATAAGCACCAAGACAAAGGCCACTAAAACGTTGAATGGTTTTTGCTTTTTCAGCTCCAGTTCTTTAAAGCTGGGGTAGTTAATGGTGCTCACCATCAAAAAGGATAGGACATAAATCAGCGCAAGGACAAGAATATGCCTGGATCCGGGAAGCCCTCCAATCGCATTTGAGAAAAGAACCAAAGAGGCGATGAAGCTTGCTGCAGCGGGAATCGGCAGGCCCCTGAAGTACCTGGAATCAACAGTGCTTTTCTGGACATTAAACCGGGCAAGCCGCAGGGCTCCACAGGTCACATACATAAACGAGGCAAGCCAGCCTAATCGTCCAAACGGTCCCAGAGCCCATTGAAAGGCCAGGATACCCGGTGCCACGCCAAACGCGACCAGATCCGAAAGGGAATCGTATTCAATCCCGAACTGGCTGGTCGTATTGGTAAAACGCGCTATCTTGCCATCGAGACCGTCAAGCACGTAGGAGATCAAAATAGCTATTGCTGCTGCTTCATATCTTCCCTGGATGCTGGCAACTATGGCGTAAAAGCCGCCAAAAAGACTCGCTGAAGTAAATAGATTAGGAAGTACATAAATGCCCCGCCTTCCAGTTTTTTTAGATTTTTTTTTTCGTCTTGATCTCATGAAATGTAACCGATAACGGTTTTCCCCGCTTTTACTTTTTGATTCAAGTTGACGGTAATCTGGCTGTCTACAGGGAGATAAACTTCCAGTCTGGAGCCAAATCGAATGAGTCCAAAGCGCTGGCCTGCCTCAACGCGCTCTCCTTCTTTGACCCAGCATGCAATGCGTCTTGCTATAAGACCCGCAATCTGAATAAAAACAACTTTATGCGAATCGTGAGTTTTTAAGGTTATCCTGTTGTTTTCATTGTGTTTTGAGGCTTTGTCCAGGTTGGCAGAAAAAAATTTTCCTGGGTGATAGGTGATTTTTTCGATACTGCCTCCAATGGGGATCCGGTTTACATGGACATTAAAAACGGACATAAAGATACTCACCTTTACTGCAGGTTCGCCTAAGGGAGTATTATTATCATGAAAATGCCTGACTTCCAATATCTTTCCATCCGCAGGCGTCAATACTGCATTTTGTTCGACATCATTCCTCCGGTCAGGGTCCCTGAAAAAGAAGATGATAAAAAGGCTAATCATTGCGGCTAAAACAAACACAAAAAAGAGGCCAAGAAACAAAAAAATGAGGGTTAAGGCACAACTAATGAGCACAAATGGAAGGCCTTCCTTTGCCAGGGGCCATTTATTGTCTATTCGTGACTCGTCCATTGTGAAATCCTGATATTTTGGTCCCCCATCCCCA
>JBDRPB010000075.1:0-9849 GCA_043809485.1 Pseudomonadota bacterium
GGCCGCGCACTCAATTATCAATCAGGTGAAAAGGATGAGAGATGGGAGACCATAATAGAGAAAAACCGGCACTTCTGATCATAGACATGGTCAAAGACAATTTTGATGAAAGCAAGAATCTGCCCATTACTCCACTGGCCAGGCAAATCATAGGCCCCATTAACGACCTGATCAGTGCATTTAGAAAGGAGAGTTGGCCGAACTGGTGAAGGATTTGACTGAGAAAAAGTAGAAGAAGTTAGGACACTGATAGGGATGGATCATTATTGACACACAAGGCAATTCATCTTATACTTCATTCCCAAAAAGAGTCAGTTTTTAGATCATTAGTGGTGGGATGGAGCGAAGGGGAGCTAATTTGATAACCAGAAGGAGGCGCACATGTTTGAACTAAAAAAGGGCATAGATATTCTCAACAATATCGGCGGAGTAAAGAGTGCTGAAGAGGTGGAGAAAGTATTTAGGGATTCAATGGATGATGACACTTTTCAAAAGATCCAAAGGATCAAGAATGAAGAAGCACGGTTGAAAATAGCCAATGCCATAATAATGGGCCAGCCTGACGATGTATTTGTCAATACGGGTACACCTGAAGATAAACAGTTTATCATCGATCTTTCCCTTAAAAAAGGTGAGGAAGCAAAGCTTGCCATCAAAGACCATACCATCCACTACGACCTTGCTGATGAACAGGGGCGGATCATTGACCGCACGTATTACATTGCCAATGATGACGAACGCGTAAGTGCACTTGCACAAAGGATCAGCAGAGATGATGCATACAAATATGTAAAGGAATATATGACAGGTATCATGAGGGGTATGACCCTTGTTGTCGGATTTTACTCACGCGGTCCGGTTGGAGCTGAACCAACTATTCCAGCTATTGAAGCTACTACTTCAGCATATGTCTGCCATAGTGCAGAAATACTCTATAGAAACTGTTTCAATGATTTTGACGTTGAGGTCGAAAGGGTCGGTCATTTCTTCACCAATGTTCATAGTGAAGGCCCGAACCGTCCTGAAGACCTGCCCAATGCCCGTGTTTTTATGGACAGGGCTCAACAGACTACCTACAGTACGTTCTGCACCTATGCCGGAAATACACTTCTGATCAAGAAGGGAAACCATAGGTTTGCAGTTGACAGGGCAACCTATTACAGACGTGGGAAGGAAATTTCCGAACATATGTTCATCACGGGCGTGAAGGGGCCGGGCGGCCGGATTACCTTCTTCGGTGGTGCTGCTCCAAGCGGATGCGGAAAAACCACAACGGCGATGACAGGTGACGAATTTATCAGTGATGATCTGGCCCAGATTTGGATAGCTGAAGACGGTTCAATAAGGAGCATCAACCCTGAAAATGGTATTTTCGGCATCATAAGAGACGTGAGCTGGGATGACGATCCGATGATGCTCAAGCTCTTTCGCAATGAAAAGGCAGAGATCATCTTTTCCAATCTCCTGATCGATGAAAACAAAAAACCCCACTGGGAAGGCAGCGGAGAAGGGTCACCGAAAAAGGGATACAACTTTCAAGGTCAATGGGAAGAAGGCAAGACAGACAAAAACAATAAACCTGTACCCATATCCCATCCGAATGCCCGGTTCACCGTCAGTTGCGACGTGCTTGACAACTACAGTGACAAAATAGAGGACCCGGCTGGTGTGGTTACAAAGGTATTTACATACAGCGGCCGAGACAGTGACACTATGCCTCCTGTATGGGTTGCAAAGAATCTCGATCACGGTGTGGTAATCGGCGCATCCCTCATATCACAGGCCACTGAAACAGAGGTGGGCGCTACCGGTGTCAAGCGTTCCCCCTGGGCTAATCAGCCTTTTATCCCTGGTGGCCTGGGGGATTATATGCATGCACAGTTTGATTTCTTCAACAGCGACAAGATCAAGGATGAATACCGTCCGATCCTGGCAGGGCTCAACTATTTCCTCACCCACGGTGCGCGCGGCGGAGAAGGAAACAAACTGCTTGGTGAAAAAAAGGATGTTCACGTGTGGATGGGCTGGCTTGAAAGGCGTGTACACAACGATGTCAGTGCGATCGCAACTCCAATTGGCCTGCTTCCAAAATATGAAGACCTCAAAGAATTGTTTAAGTCACTGATTGACAAAGAATACGCCAGAGAACTGTATAACAGGCAGTTTTCACTTTACATCGACAATATCATCAATCGGATCGACCTCCAGGCCGATGCCTACAAAAAGGACGAAAATGTTCCTGACAAACTTTTTAAGATCTATGATGAGCAGAAAAAAGGGCTTCTTGCTCTAAAGGAGAAATACGGCAGTATCGTAACCCCTGAACAGCTTGAAGAAGCTACAGGTTAGCAGCTATTTAAGTATTAAGAAGAAGATGAGGCCGGGTTCTTTACGAATCCGGCTTTTTTTGTGCAAATCCTAACCCGGACAAGCCGGAATTGACTATTGAATATTTGTGTCCCGCCTTCTATTGGGCGGGATTCGCTCCGTCATTTTTATGATAGTTCTTTTATAATGGAAAGAATTCCTTAAATATTCAATATTCAATCGAAAATATTCAATCAGTTCAAGATAGTGAAAATAGCCCAATACAATTTATTGCCACAAAATGTACAGAAATAATTCCTAAGGTATTAAGTGTTGAGCCTTTGGTCCCAATCAAATTCTCGGGCCGTTACTGTATGTTCCATTCGCTGGATACGACGATCTAAATTATCATATCTCCGTTTCAGGCGGTCAGTTGCCCCTTTTCGTGAATAAACATAACTATCGTAAAACTCCTGTTGATCCTCAGTCTGGATGGGTATTACCGGCTCTGGTTTCATCAACAGTGCTGCAATGAAATACAGCGCCGCAATAGGCCAGAACCCACTGAAAAGAAAAAGTATGAATACGATGGTTCGCGCCCAGAAAACGGAGAAATCGAAATATTCTGCAACGCCTCTGCAGACACCCAGTATTATACCGTTGCGGGAACGATACAGTCCGCCATGAAGAATCTTTTCAAATCGTCTCATAATGTTTGGTCCTTTCTTTGTAAGCTCTCAATAGCTTCGGGCTGCATTAACCCCCCCCCTCAATCCCCCTTTGCAAAAGAGGGAAGCAGTTGAAATGCCCGGACTCTTATTGAGGTGTTTCCTTTCTTTCACGGTCCAGAATAATGGTTTCCAGTGCTTCCACGCGTCCTTCCATTTGCGATAGCCCTTGATAAATTTCTTGAATCATCCTGGCTTCGTCAGTCTGAAGTTTTTGACCCTTTTGGGACAGGCCTCCCTTCAGAATTTTTATGGCCATCAGGATTGTGCTTCCGATAATAGCCAGCGCCAGGATGGAACCCCCGAAAATGATAGTCAGAATCAGAATCCCACTCATGGTTGAGTTATCTCCCCTCGCTTTCTATTTACTAAAGGACTGGTTCCCCCCAAGTCCTTAATAGATATATCAATGGCCAGTGGAAGTCTACACTGCTGAGCTTTTGTTATGTTCCTTTGTAAGTGAGGATTTCAGAGTTCGCAGTTCTTTTTCAATGTCCTCATCAACCAAAAGCATGTCAAATTCTCCTTCCAGCGTAGGCTTTCTTCCGAAATTGACCATATCAGCTTCGGCTTCCATCCTTTCAATCCTGTTTTCAAACTCCTCGAACCTCAGGATGGCCTCAGAGCTATCAACGCGACGGATTTCTTGCTGTGCGCGTTTTTTTCCGTTTGCATGAATGTGGCGTTGCACGAGTACACGTTGTTTTTCGCGAGCAGTACCGAGTTTATCCTCAAGTTGGCGAATGTCATCCTGATATTGCTCGATCAAAGCCTTGTATTCTATTAATTCTTTTTCAAAGGTATTCGCCCTATCGGAATATTTGCGCTTCTCCACGAGTGCTTCCCGTGCCAGATCATCTCTGCCCTTGTTGACTGCAAGCGCTGCCCTGTCTTTCCAATGTTTTTCCCGGGCCAGAACTTCATCAAGCTGACGTTGAACCTTCTTGCTGTTGGCCATCACGCCTGCGCACGATGCCTTGATTTCAACTAGGGTGTCTTCCATCTCGCGGATCATAAGTCTGATCAGTTTTTCCGGATCTTCTGCCTTATCCAGCATGGCATTGATATTGGAGCTGATGATATCGCGAAATCGTGTAAAAATTCCCATAATGTGACCTCCATCCTTTATGTTTTGCCAATATGTAAGGCAGGAATTGTGCCAAAGGATGTTTTTTCGGGAAAAATGAAGGAATTCAAAAAGTTATTGGCTTGACATAGCCGATTCAATTGTGGTAAGGTACGCCAAAAATTGGTTATTTCAACCATTAGAAGGTATTATTTACTATGAAAAGACAAACGCCTGCCCTAAGACAAACTGACAGAACGGGACCTCCCGCACGCGTGGAAGAGGCGCTGGGGCAGTCCGAGGCTTTCCTGGGGTTTCAGGAGCGTTTATCACGTGTCGCTCAAATAAACCGGCCTGTGCTCTTGATTGGGGAACGGGGCACAGGAAAAGAACTGGCTGCAGCCAGACTCCACTTTCTTTCAAACCGATGGCAAGAGCCCCTGGTAGCCCTTAATTGCTCAGCCCTCACGCCTTCGCTTATGGAATCAGAGCTATTTGGCCACGAAAAAGGAGCATTCACCGGGGCCGAACAGCGGCGGACCGGGAGATTTGAGGCAGCAGACAGGGGGACCCTTTTCCTTGACGAAATAGGCACCATCCCCATGGAAGTGCAGGAGAAGATATTACGTGTCGTGGAATATGGTTCCTTTGAACGGGTTGGGGGCACAGCGTGTATTGAGGTGGATGTCAGAATTATCGCGGCGACCAATGCCGACCTGTCGGCGTTGGTGATCGAGGGCCGCTTTAAGCAGGATTTATTGGATCGCCTCTCCTTTGAAGTGCTGCTTTTGCCGGCTCTCAGGGAGCGAGAAGGAGATATTCTTTTTTTGGCAAACCATTTTGCAGCGCGGATGGCCTTTGAACTTGGCCGGGAGGAAGTACCCCAATTCAGCGATGAAGCTATCACTGAACTTGAAAACTTTTCCTGGCCTGGAAACGTGCGTGAACTGAAAAACGTAGTGGAACGTGCGGTATATCGATCGGATTCATCGCTGATTACGGATATAGCCTTCGATCCCTTTCATTCTCCCTATGGTCAACATCTGCCAGGAAAAGAAAGGCCCAGGGTTGGAAAGGACAAGTTTTCGACCGAGTATCTCATGAATAAACCCTTCAACGAGGCTATTCAGGAGCTAAAGGCTCGTCTTTTGACGCAGGCACTCAAGCAATCAAAATACAATCAAAGAAAAGCAGCCCGGATTTTGGGCATGACTTACGATCAATTTCGCGGATTATACCGGAAGTCCTACGAGGATATCAAAACATAGTGGAAGGTGGTCGGCTACGAGAAACCCCTTTCGGGTGGGAACAATCCTGTCCTTTTTGATATTAAGGAATCCCGAGCTTTGCAGCATTGAGAGCATATCGGCTGATTGCGAGTCAAGGTCGGTTTCTTTGATAGCAAAACCGTCTCTGGTTCTCAAACCGAGAGCAATTGATTCAAGTCTCATCTGATCATTAGTCAAATCTTCATATCCCTCAACCGGTGCCTTGTGATCCTCGAGGGCCTCACAATATCGTCTTATTGAGCGGAAATTCCACCAGCGGGTCCTGTTTTGAAACGAGTGAGCCGAGGGGCCGAGCCCCAGGTATGGGACATGGTGCCAATATTTATAATTGTGACGGGAGTAGTAGGCCTTTGTCCTGGCAAAATTCGAAACTTCGTAATGAATGTACCCTTTTTCTTCCAGAAATCTGGATGTGGCGAGGAAAAAAGAACGTTCCTCTTCTTCACCAATGGGCCTTATCACGCCCTTTGTCCTCATGCTCCAGAAAGGCGTTCGCCTTTCAAAAGTCAACTGATAACATGAAATATGTTCGGGCCGAAACGTAAGGGTTCGGTTGAGCGTATTGATCCATCCTTTTAAAGATTGCCCCTCGAATCCGTACATCAGGTCAACGCCCACATTGTCAAATCCGGAGGCCCTCAGTGTCTTGAGCGCGCTTTGGGCTTCCTCGCCAGTATGTCTTCTCCCCAGGAACAACAGCTCCTGGGCATTAAAGGACTGAACCCCCAGATTAACTCTGTTAAAGCCCATGGCCTTGAGTCCGTCGGCCTTTTCCGGGGTCAGATCCCCGGGATTAGCCTCTATGGTGAACTCGGTATTAGGGGCAAAGTCAAAGTGCGTGAAAAGGTGCTGCATTATCTTTTCGAGGTCCTTGGCGCTTAACAGTGTGGGTGTTCCGCCGCCGAGATACAGGCTGTCAAAACATTCGAACCGGTCCTTGTAGTAGACCGCTTCTTTTCTTAGGGCTTCCAGCCACCTGGAGATGAGAGAGGTAGAGGCAATGGAGTAAAATCCGCAGTAAGGGCATTTTGTCCTGCAGAAGGGTACGTGGATATAGAGACCGTGTTTTTGATAATCGTTCATCAGTGATAAGTTAGCGGTACATTTTAAAAGGTTACATGCTGTGTTTTTGCTAATTATTATCAGCCTTAAACACGGCCACAAAAGCGCTCTGGGGAATAGCGACAGAGCCGATCATTTTCATGCGTTTTTTCCCCTTCTTCTGTTTTTCAAGAAGTTTGCGCTTTCTTGTTATGTCGCCTCCATAGCATTTGGCGGTCACATCTTTTCTGAAAGGCGAGATGGTAGACCTGGCGATAACGGTTCCGCCAATGGCCCCCTGAATAGGAATCTTAAACAGGTGCCTTGGGATTTCTTCTTTCAGCCTTTCACAGGCCTGAAGAGCCCTTGGCCTTGCCTTGTCGCGATGAACAATTTGAGAAAGGGCGTCAACTCTTTCCCCGTTCACAAGAATGTCCAGCTTTACAAGATCGTTCTCCCGGTAATCCAGAAGATCGTAATCAAATGAGCCGTAGCCCTGTGTCACTGTCTTGAGACGATCATAAAAGTCGTATATAACCTCGGCCAAAGGCATATCAAACTGTATTTCGATGCGGCCGGGCGTGGGGTAGCTGAACCTGGAGTTTACCCCTCTGCGCTCGAGGCAGAGATCCATGACTGCACCCATGTACCTCTCCGGAATAAAGATGCTTGTTCTTATGTAGGGCTCCTTAGACTTTTGTATGGTGGCAGGGTCAGGATAGTATAGGGGATTGTCCACCCTGATTGCTTCTCCGTTCGTGAGTGTAAAATGGTACTCAACAGTGGGGACAGTCATGATTAGAAACTGTCCGAATTCCCTTTCAAGCCGTTCCTGGACAATTTCCAGGTGCAAAAGGCCTAAAAAACCACAGCGAAACCCAAGGCCAAGTGCCGCGGAGGAGTCCTTCTGAAAGACCAGGGCCGCGTCATTCAGTTTATACTTATCAAGGGCCTCAGTCAGTCCTTGATAGTCCTCGGACGTGACAGGGTAGACAGATGAAAAGACCACGGGCTTGACCTCTTTAAAACCCGGTAAGGGACTGGAGGCTGGATCAGTATCCAGGGTAATCGTATCACCAACCTTCGTATCGCTGACTGTCTTGATGCCTGCAATGATGTAACCAACCTCGCCCGCAGACAGGGCATCTCTCGGTTCTCTCCCCAACCGGAAGATACCTGTCTCTTCGACCTTATGGGTGGCGCCGGTGGACATCATCCGGATCTTATCACCCGGACGCACACGGCCTGAAAAAACCCTCAAGTTGACAATAGTCCCACGAAAAGGATCATAATGCGCATCAAATACAAGAGCCCTCAGAGGATCTTCAATACTTCCGTCCGGGGGTGGAATGTGTACAGTTATAGCCTCGAGCACATCTTCGACGCCTGTCCCTTCCTTGGCCGAGCACAGAATAGCCATATCCGAGTCAAGGGCAAGATCCACTTCAATCTGTTCTTTCACCTGATCAATATCCGCAGAGGGCAGGTCAATTTTGTTGATGACCGGAATGATGACGAGATTGTGTTCCATTGCCGAATAAAGATTGGCCACGGTCTGGGCTTCCACGCCCTGGGAGGCATCCACCAGGAGAAGGACACCCTCGCACGACGCTAATGCGCGGGAGACTTCATATGAAAAGTCCACATGGCCAGGGGTATCAATCAGGTTTAGCTCAAACTCTTCGCCTTTCGAGTTGACATAAGGAAGGTTGACGGCCTGGCTTTTGATCGTGATTCCCCTTTCCCGTTCGATATCCATGTTGTCCAGGATCTGGTCACGAAAATTTCGGCTTTCCACAAGGCCCGTCCGCTGAATCATGCGATCAGCCAGCGTTGATTTTCCATGGTCAATATGGGCAATGATGCTGAAGTTTCGTATTTGAGGCATATATTAGTGTCCCTTAATGAAAGCATTTAGTGTGTTTTAGCCTAGTGGCCTGGGGTCCGGCCAAAGTAATGGCTTGATATTACAATACAAAGTTTTGGATATTGTGCCTGTATCTTTAGCTTAGAATGGCGATTTTGGCATGATAATGACGTTTCTAAGAA
The DNA here is from genome assembly GCA_043809485.1 of Pseudomonadota bacterium. Taxonomy (GTDB): domain Bacteria; phylum Desulfobacterota; class DSM-4660; order Desulfatiglandales; family Desulfatiglandaceae; genus 4484-190-2. Next base: position 8,481 of record JBDRPB010000075.1, read on the forward strand.
AACAGTTGTGAGATGCCACGATAAGGCTATTTTGCGAGCCTGGCTATTGCGGATCGGAGCTCAGCTGACTCAGGGTTGCTGACACTGCGGCCCACGAAAATGTCCATCGGCTTTACTGGCTTGCCATAGTAAGTTTTGTTCCATTCATAGTTCGTGTTTACGACAGCTCCTTCCAGCGACAGGCCAATAAAGGCACCTTTAGCCCGTGTGAAGGAAAGAAAGTCAGCATTAAAACTGGATACAGCGCCTGCGGCACCAGCACCGTAAGGTCCTGCGGCCACGGAGACATCACCTCCGAATTTGAAGGTTGTAGAATACAGGTTTTCCAGACCCTTCTGCGTCATCACCATCATTGCCACTTCCGCCACCTGGCCACCAATCTGTAAACCAAAGGTCACGGAGCCAACCGTGTAAAAGGCTGGACCAATCCATTCACCTGTCTTCTCATCGCGTACCAGCAGAACGGCCCTGCCGCCCGATCCGCCAAGGAAAAAGCCTCCTTTGTATAACCTCGGCACGATTAGAAGGCCTTTGGCATTTTGTAAGTGGTACAGGAACCATTGCATATTAGGGTCAGCAACGCAGTTCTCAATGGCTATCCGTGATGCATCGACGAGTAGCTGTTGCTTGAGCGCTTCCTCAGCACCTGCCTGCGACGTTGCAAATGCCAGGAGTCCAGTACCTATCAATGCGATGACAATCAGAAATCTTATGTTAGGGACTTTTTTATTTGCTATCATCGTTTTCCCCTCCTTTGTCTTTGGGCTAAGCATACTTTCGGTTCTGATATGCTGGAAGTCTTTACCATAACGGCCGGCGTTCATTACAATTGCTGCATGGCAGCGCCTAACCCAGGTTGGCGCATGACCAGCTTTAGAGCCCTGTAAGAGGCTATATTACCATTTTCAAGCTGAGTTGCAAGAGTATTTAAGCAGTAATTGAATTTAGGGGCTTCGTCCCACTTGGAATGTTGGAATAATGGAACGATGGAACAATGGGTTTTGGGAAAATGGCGAAATGGAATGTTGGCAATATTCCTCTTGATAATGAGGTAAAAAGTATGCATAAAAAGATAAATTACTTTAAAAATGAATTCCGCTAAAGATGTGATCTTTGACTTTCCAATATTCCATCATTCCATTATTCCATGCGTGAGGCAAAATCACCAATCCGCAATAAATAAACATAATTACAATAAGTTGTAGAAATTCCGAGACGGTTGATTAATGAGATGAAAAATACTCCACAATGCTGTCAGTGAGGGATTCAATGGTGTATTCGGGGGGGGTAAGAGTTACTGTGAAGCCATTCTTCTGAGCAGTCTTCGCGGTGATAGGCCCAATACAGGCCACTGCCACTGAGTCCATCC
>JBDRPB010000076.1:0-2368 GCA_043809485.1 Pseudomonadota bacterium
GAGGCAGGAGGTTCTCCAGGACGTGTGAACCATCAAGTGGGGGGATCGGCAGGAGGTTAAACAAACCGAGTCCTATGTTCATGAATAACAAATAAATCAATGCCAGACGATAAATATCCCAGGGGAAAAAGAAATTCCGAATGAGTATCCCCGCCAGAAACGCTAATAAGATATTGGCCAGGGGTCCTGCAAGGGACATCAAGATGATGTCCTTCCTGATATTCTTAAAATATCTGGGATTCACGGGGACGGGCTTGGCCCACCCAAAGTTAAAAAGAAACAGGCATATTGCCCCAAAAGGATCAATATGGGGCAGGGGGTTCAGTGTAAGCCGCCCCATGTTTTTTGCTGTGGGGTCTCCCAGCCATAACGCGGCCCCTGCCATGGGCATATTCATGTATGGTAATGGCGAACAATAACACGGGAATTCTGACAATCCACTGACTGATATCAAAGGACATATAAGGATCTTCTCTTAAGGTTTTTTTTAATTGCTGATTTTCGCTTTATCAGTAAAACTACATAGCAACAATCTCATTTTATGGCAAGAAAGAAGAGAGAGGGTTGACAATTGATGATTGATTATTGACTATTGGCTATTGATTCGTCAATCGCCAATCGAAAATCGTCAATCAATAAAGGGGGTGACATCCATGAAAGAGGTAAGAAGGTCTGATTTTGCCGGTTCATGGTATCCCGGGAATGAATCGGATTGCCGGACGAGCATTGATGAATTTTCAGATGCCAGCCAGCCTTGTCCTGAAGATGGTGATGCAGTGGGCGGTATTGTCCCCCATGCTGGATGGTTTTATTCCGGGAAGATCGCATGTAACGTGATCAAATGTCTGAGCCAGCACACCCAGCCTGATACCTGTATCATCTTTGGCCGGCACTTGCACCCCGGGAGTGGTAACTTCATTATGGAGCGAGGCCGTTGGGCTACGCCTCTTGGTGATTTGGAAATAGACTCCGAACTTGCGACAAAACTAACAGCGGAATTCCCCTTTACTGTTGAAACATCCTCTCACTATGAGCCGGACAACACAATAGAATTGCAGTTGCCGTTCATAAAATACTTTTTCCCCAAGACAAGAATTGTCCCTATTGGTTCACCGCCGAGACTTACTTCTTTGGAGATCGCCGGAAAGGCAGTTGAAATAGCAAAAAACCTGAGCCGCAAAACCATTATTATAGGGTCTACTGACCTTACTCATTATGGTTACAATTACGGCTATGTTCCAAAAGGTGCGGGCGAAGAGGCCGTCGAGTGGGTCAAAAACAAGAACGATAAGCAGGTTGTGGATCTGATGCTTGAAATGGACGGACAAGGTGTTATTCAGGAATCACTTGAGAACCATAATGCCTGCTGTTCCGGAGCAGCAGGCGCTGCGATTGAGGCCACAAAAAAATTGGGTGCAAAAAGAGCAGAGAAAATATTATATTACACCAGCTATGACATAAGGCCTGATACCAGCTTTGTGGGCTATGTGGGCATTGTTTTTAGTATGGTTTGATATATTTTAAAAGGTAATTGATATGTTTAAATTTTTCAGAAGGAATGGAGCCAGCTCTTCACAAAAGGCGAAAGCGCCATACAACCAATCCGAATCAAGGCAGGTTGCGGTAAATATTGATCCGGGACATCAAACAGATTTTAACCCAGACCGAAGGAGAGTCAAAACTGACCTCCTTATACATGACCTCAAGGTCCCCCTTGCAGTGATAGAAGCCGGTATCGTATCGTTATTGAGAAGAGTGGAAAAATATGGGCCCCTTACAGAAAAGCAGGAAAAAGTTTTAGTGAGAGTACTGAGAAATACCAAGGTTACTAAGAGACTGGTGAATGATGCCCTCGAACTGGGACGGTCCAGAAAGGGGATTGTTGATATTACAAATTTCAGCCTTTCAGGTTTGATCGGGCAGACCCTGGTGGAGATTTTTGATTTGGCTGACTCCGGGGCCGCAGAAAAGATAAGAAGCTGTGTCGACCTGGCGCTATTTAGAGAAGTATTGGAAGAAAAAGGGATACTGCTGCATATTGATGAAAGACTCTGGTGCCAGGAGATCTGTCAGGATGAAGCAAAGTTAACACAGATCTTGAGAAATCTGCTGAACAATGCCTTAAAATATAGAAAAAACCGGGTGATATTAGATATTGATAGAAAGGAGGACTATCTTATCCTTCTTGTAACGGATGATGGGGAGGGAATACCGTCAGTCTATCACAAAAAGATATTTGAGAGCTATTTCCAGATAGATGGCTCAGGCGTTTTTACTGTCAGGGGGCATGGCCTTGGCCTGGCTGGTGTGATGGCCTTGGTAGAGGATATGGGTGGGCAGATATCACTTGAGAGCGAAGAGGGAAAAG
>JBDRPB010000077.1:0-2756 GCA_043809485.1 Pseudomonadota bacterium
ATATAATAACAGGTCTGGAAAAAATAGGGATCCAGTGCAAGAGACTGCCTGAAAAGGGTATACACCGCCTCCCTGTCGCTATCGGTTGTTTCGTAACGTCCTCCCAAAAAAACAGATGCCTTCAGGAGGAGGTAGTCCGCCAGAAGCCCTTTGAACTCCCCGGCCCCGATTTCCAACAGCGCCGGGGACACCATAAGCGCCGAGGCCCGCTGTGAGGATGGGATGTGGCCTTGATAGCGCTTTACTTTGGACGCGCTCACTATATAGCCCCCGGTGATTGCGAGCACAAGAATGATCGTGATAATGAGCGCTCTTTTTTTCAACTTATATCCTTATGATGCAGAATAACCGCGGTTATTATAATAACTATACCGGCATACGTAAGACCATAACTTGCCAGCCAGGCCAGATAAGGAGCGCTTTGCGGCAATCCATAGGCAAGGTTGGTTTTGAGGTCAAAGGCCGAAAGATTCGGAAAGATCCATGTCAATAGCTTCATCCCTTTTATAAAAAGAGCATCCGCATGAGTGAAATCTCCTCTTACCAACACCTTGACAATGGTATCCAGCGTGTTTCCGATCAGGTAGACACAAAAGGTCAAAAGCATCGATAAATAGAGGCTGGTCGTAACCACTGTGAAGAGAAAACCCACGGCCAGTACTACAAGAAGTGAAAGGAGATTGAAAAATACCGCAAGGAAAAGCATACCCCAGGAAAAGTCACGGGGGACGTGCAGACCCCCGACAGTCAGCGTGCCTGCCCATAAAGAGAGGGCGGCAAACAGACCAAGGATGCCGATAGCAACCACAAGGAAGAGGGCCAAACCGGAGAATTTGCCGACAACATACTTCCAACGGGGAATGGGATGGGAGATGACCATACAGATATTTTTCTGGTGTAAATCTTTACTTACAAGCCCGATGCCCAGAAAAAAAATAATGGAAAGGCCTGCCAATGACAGGATGGAAAAGCCCACGTCAATGGCTACCTTGCTTACGTCAATGGCAAAAAGCTGGGTTATAAATAGATTGGATATAAAGAGGAGCCCGGATAGAATGGCTATGCCGTATAAGACATTGCTCCGTATCCCTTCCTTAAAGGTGATCTTAGTCAGCAGCCATATGTGGTTCACGGCGACGGGGTCTCCTGATTATTTTTTATGAGGGCCAGGAATGAATCTTCCATACTTCCGGTGTCAGAGATAAAATCGTGTGTTGAGCCGCAATAAAGGAGCTCCCCTTTATGAAGCACTGCTATTCTATCACATAAGATCTCCACATCGTTCAAGATGTGGGTGCTGAAAAAGACGGTTTTCCCTTCCGCCTTGAGTTCAAGAATGAGGTCCGTCACCAGACTCCTCCCCATAGGGTCGAGACCGGACATGGGTTCATCCAGAATCAGTATGGGGGGATCACTGATCAGGGCCATGGCCAAACCTATCCTCTGTTTCATACCCTTGGAAAAAGTCCTCACGGCCCGATGTTTAAAGGGGAGCAATTCCATCTTTGTCAGGATCGGATCGATCCTTTTTTTTAATGCTCTTTTGTCCATGCCGGAGGCAAGACCGCTGAATTCAAGTAGTTCGGAGGCGGTAAGGTGCTCGGAAAAATGCGGGTTCTCCGGCATATATCCAAGACACTTTCTGGCTGAGGGATCTTCCGATGATGTCCCGTTAAGGAACACCTCCCCTTCATCCGGTTTTATAAAACCAAGGGCGGTGTTTATGGCCGTGCTTTTCCCCGCCCCATTGGGGCCCAAAAAGCCGAATACCTCCCCCTCCCTGATTTCAAGTGAGAGCGATTTCAGGACCTTTTGACGGCGAAGAAAACCATAGGTAAAACTTTTGCTCAGGTTTTCAAACAGGATGGGAATCATTGACTTACGCTCGGAAATGCTTAGAGAGACCTTTGCATAACTGCCATTTTCCCGTGATGCGGCGTCAGGCTACAAATTTTAATCCTCGAAATACCTAATGTATTCCTCCGGTTAAAATTTTCACCTTTCTTGCCTGACGAAAAAATGTCACGTTATGCAAAGGTCTCTTAGAATAAAAGATTAATAAAGAAGAAGCGCCAATCAGGATGCCCACCATCATAACGCTTCTTCTTCTCTTGCAACGATTTTACCTCATAATGTGCCAGTTTCCTGTGGGCTGTCCACCGCCTGCCACTCCCAAATCAGTTCCAGTCGGATCAAAATCGAGTCCGGAAGTAACGCCAGGTGCTGTAAGAGTAGGTGGTGCCGTACAATCGATAGCTGCGGCGCCATTCCAGGTTTCATTTTGAACGAAATACATGACGTCTGCTAATTCTGCCTCTACGCCAAAGGCCCTGTTTCCGTTTGCATGTTCCGAAATGACCTGGTAGGTAGCATTATTAACCCCTTCGGTGCTAACTAGGAGATCACAACCGTTTGGTACCGTGAAGCCTACACCGCTTATTACAGGTCCTGCTCCTGTGTTATTTGTGCCCGTAACCATGGCGCCGAGAGAGGCTGCAGTTGCTGCCGGAAGAGCCGCGCCTGACCCGAGCAGAGGGGTTCCGGCGCCTGATCCGCCCGGACAAGTATTAGTCAAGTTGAAACCGCTTTCACTGACTCCATAACATGCCAGGTCAGAGTTTAAGGCTGCCAATGAGCTCACCGTAACCTTAGCCAGTGCCGCTGCGGATGTGTTGTTGGCCCTTACCCTGTAGCTCATAAATTGCGGGATGGCAATGGCCGCCAGGATACCGATGATCGCGATAACGATCATCAGC
>JBDRPB010000078.1:0-10930 GCA_043809485.1 Pseudomonadota bacterium
ATATGGTGCGCCCGGCAGGACTCGAACCTGCGACCTACGGGTTCGAAGCCCGGCGCTCTATCCAACTGAGCTACGGGCGCATTTGTGAAAAATTTGATTAACAGGGATTTTATTTTTTGTCAACTGAATTTTTGTAAGAAATGGCTTGACATAAGTATGAATTAAATTTAAAAGAAATATTTTATCTCAGAAGACAGGACACTTGCTATGAAGACATATGTTGCTAAAGAACAGGAAATTAGCAAAAAATGGTATTTGGTTGATGCCAAAGACAGGGTCTTAGGCAGGCTGGCAACTCAGATAGCCATGCGGCTGAGAGGAAAGCACAAACCCATCTTTACACCCCATGCGGATACTGGTGATTTTATTGTGGTTATCAACGCCAATAAGGTGACGTTAACTGGCAGGAAATGGGACAAAAAGATTTATTATCGGCACACCGGTTACACGGGTGGTCTGAAAGAGATATCGGCAAAAAAGCTGCTTGAAAAGAAACCGGAGGACATCTTGCGTTTTGCCGTCAGGGGCATGCTTCCTAAAAACAGCCTGGGCCGCCGTCAGCTAAGAAAGTTAAAAATATATTCCGGTTCAGAACATCCGCATCAGGCACAACAATTAGAGAAATTGGAGATTTAGATGGCAGAAGAACAGTTTTACGGTACAGGAAAAAGAAAGACAGCCGTGGCTCGCGTGTGGCTGAGACCCGGTAACGGCCAAATGACAGTAAATAAAAAGCCTGTTGAGCAATATTTAGTTCGGGAATCGGACAGAACGCTTACTATGGAACCTCTGAAGATTACCGATATGGCCGATAAATTTGATATATATGTCAATGTCAAAGGTGGTGGTATATCCGGACAGGCAGGGGCTATCCGCCATGGTATAACTCGCGCGCTCATTCTGGTGGACCCCAAATTGCGGGACACCGTTAAAAAAGAAGGGTTTCTGACCAGAGATTCGAGAATGAAGGAGCGAAAAAAGTACGGCCAGCCCGGTGCACGAAAGCGATTTCAATATTCAAAACGATAGGACTTTTTGTCTGCAGTTGTTTTAAGCGAATGAATGGGGAGTTGAAATTCAACTCCCTTTTTTTATGTCCAGAACTCGTTAAGTGGTTGAATAGTTGAGTAGAGTTAAGTGGTTAAATTCACGGACATATTTGTTTTTAGTAAAATAATTGGACATTCACCAATTTGATATTTGCAACTTATTGAAATTAATACAATTATTTTTCAACTCAACCACTTAACCACTCAACTATTTGACTATATCTAATGTCCTGGAAAAGCGCGTCTTCCATGTATGGGTTGAATAGGCGTATTGAGGGCTCCTGTGAATAGCAAGAACATCAGACTAAATTTGGCTTATGATGGCAGCCGCTATCATGGATGGCAGCGCCAAAACAATGCATTGACAATCCAGGAAACCATTGAGGAAAAAATTGAAATGATGGTTTGCGAATCAGTCAAACTGATTGCTTCAGGACGAACGGATGCGGGGGTCCATGCTGTGAACCAGGTCTGCAATTTTAAAACCAGATCAAATATTGATCCCGAGGCCATCAAGAAAGGCCTCAACGGCCTCCTTCCGGACGATATTCTTGTAAGGGACGCAGAGTATGTCCCCTTTGAATTTCATGCCAGGTATAGTGCCAAAAGCAAGGTCTATGAATACAGAATATTGAACCAGGAAGACCCTGATGTGTTTATGCGCAAGTATCTCTGGCATATCCGGACCCCTTTGGATTTAAAAGTAATAACGAAATGTCTTGGCCTTTTGTTGGGCAGGAATGACTTTTCTTCCTTCAGGTCTTCTGGCAGCGGAAACATGGATCCGGTAAGATCGATCATGCGGGCTGAACTGCATGGGACTGAACGTGGACTGCTGCGGGTTATCATAAAAGCGGATGGTTTTTTAAGGCATATGGTGCGGAATATTGTTGGAACAGTTGTAGAGGCCGGTCTGGGTCGGATCAGTTTTAATGGTTTTGAAAAGATATTTGAATCAAGGGATAGGCAGTCTGCAGGGATCAAAGCGCCACCACAGGGATTATTCCTTATGGATGTCCAATACTAAAGAAGCCCCGCCTCAAACCTACGAGGCTTCGTGATACTGGATACTTGATCCTCGATACTGGTCAAAGATCCCGTCGTTAGCAGGGATAAATAAGAGAAAAGTAGGTAGTATGCAGTAGGCAGAAGGCGATAAGAGGGGCTTGCATGTTAACTCTGCTTACTCCTTACTGCGCACTTAGTACATCCAGCATCCCGTGAAAATTCCGCCGCGACGGGATAAACATTGGAGATTCCAAAAATTTGACATAAATTTTAAGATATTGGTCTATTAAGACGGCTATCTTTCAGGTTCAGTCTCCTTTAAGGAATCACATACGGTTCTATGGATCTTTTTCCACACTCCCTCGAAAGAATTAACCGATACTCCCCCCATTTCAATAAATTTAACCACGATCTCTTTAGTGACTTTGAGGGAAAGTTCCTCATTGTTCTTCATGAAAATTCACTCCCTTCCATCCTTGTTTGTTAACCCCCGCTGAATGGAAGAAGGCCGTAAAATATTCAGCGAGGGTATATGCTAAGAAAAACCCTGAAAGGCCCTCCTTAGACTCCAATGTTTATCAAGGCTGAACTGAAAAATCAATAATCCCAAACGCCGGGGATTTTTTTTCCACACTTCGGGCATAGTTCATCTTTAATCTTATTGTGTGTAACATTAAAGCCGACCCTATCGATGAGGAGTTCATGGCAATTATGACAGAAGGTCTTTTCTCCCACATCTCCGGGAAGGTTGCCCGTGTAAACATATTTCAATCCTGCCTCAAACCCGAGATCCCTTGCCCTCTTGATAGAATCAGGAGGCGTGGAACGGATATTGGTAAGATGGTAAGTGGGATGAAAACGGCTGATGTGCCATGGGATGTTCGGGTCCAGGCCGGCAAGGAACCGGGCAATCTCGTTGAGCTCTTCTGTTGAGTCATTGAGCCCGGGAATCAACAGGGTGGTTACCTCCAGCCAGACCCCCATTTTTTTCATGGTCTCTAACGTGTTAAGAACCGGTCCCAGCTTTGCACCACACTGCTCCTTGTAAAATTTATCGCTGAATGCCTTTAGATCCACGTTTGCTGCATGAAGATCGGGAAATATGTCCTGGAGACATTGCGCAGTCATGTATCCATTGGACACAAAAACGTTTTTTATCCCTTTGGAGACTGCAAGCCGTGCCGTGTCCACTGCAAGCTCATAGAAAATGGTGGGCTCCGTGTAGGTATAAGAAATGGTTGCGGAGCGGGTGCTCAATGCCTCATCAACGATTCTATCCGGGCTCATGTCTTGTCCCATAATCCGGTCATGGTCGTTCGGCATTTGGGAGATATCAGCATTCTGGCAGAACTGGCATTTGAAGTTGCACCCAACAGTGGCTATGGAGTATGAGTGAGTTCCAGGTAAAAAATGGAACAGGGGCTTTTTTTCGATGGGATCGCAGTGGCTGGCAATCACCTTTCCATATACAAGGCTGAAGAGCGTTCCGGAACGATTTTCCCTAACTCCACAAAGCCCTTTTTTTCCGTTCTTGATCAGGCAGGTATGGCTGCACAAGACGCAGCGAACTTTATCGTTTTCTAGTTTTTCGTACAGATAGGCCTCTTTCATCTCCATGAACTCCCTGGATGCGGTTCAGGTCTTCAAAGGTTCTTGCTCCAATGAAAGACTGGCTTGCCTTTTTTAGCCTGATTTTCAAAGGCAGGTTGTCTGTCTTAATGCGGTATTTCAACGAGATCGATAATCCTAAGAAAAAACCGAAAGGGGAATGCTTCCAGGTCAGTAAGTCCTTTGCGAAAGGATTTATTTCTTCAATAAGGGAAGGACGTATTTTGATGCAACCCCAGGAAATTGGAACATGGCCGTAAGCCATATGCAAAATGGATTTTAGCTGCCAGAGATTATATAATTTGGCGCCACCAAAAAGAGGGTTACCGAAAAAGCCCTGGACTCGTTTTACAAGACCATTCCAGGAGAGGCTGTTCAAAACGCCAACAAAAACTTTCCTACTGGCCACTCTACCTGCTTCCCTGAGTGCCAGAAGGGGGTCATCTAAGAATTCGAGCGTATTAATAAGGAGAGCCAGATCAAATTCGTTATCATCAAAGGGTAGGTCTTCTGCCATCCCTGTCTTAAGGGTGCAGCGGTGCCCAAGTCGGTCTTTCGCTTTATGAATCATGTGGGGCGACGCATCGATGCCACTTATATTCAGGCCTAATTTGCTGAAAAAAATCAGGTGGTTTCCGGTTCCACAGCCGATATCCAGTATTCTTTGTCCTGGCTCGGGATCAAGCAAGGCAAAAAGGAGCTGTTCCATGGATCGATCAATGGTTCGACCCTGGGGCGATTGGTACCAGGATTCGTAGAGCCTGGCCATATTTCTGTCGAAAATGATTCCCATTTGATTTGAGGAAGAATGTTCAAGGATCAGGCTTGGGCCTTGTTTTTTCTCATTTTTCTTGTTTAGGGTTAATTCAAAGTCATGGGGATGGAAGCCCGTCAACTATTTATTGTTTTGAAATAAGCCGTTATCTTTGCTATCTATAAATTACGCAAATGAACCTCCAGATGCAAGCAGAAAATACAGCAATTCTAATTATGGTCTAAACCTGGCCCTGCATTAGCAAGGTTTGAAGGTTATAATTGAAATTGCTGCAGAAAGTAGAGACGTATATGGATAAAGTGAGCGCTGACGGTACAGATCATAGTTTAATCGCCGCTTTCAAGGCGGGATCCACTGAAGCCATTGATAGAATTGTAGAACGATATGAGAACCCTATATTCACTTTTGGACTGAAGATGTGCGGCCATCTTCAGGATGCTGAAGATATTGTTCAGGAAACTTTTTTTAGCGCCTTCAAATATTTGGAAAGCTTCCGGGAAGAGGCGAAATTGAGAAACTGGCTTTTTAAGATAGCGGCCAGGGCATGTATGCGGAAGCGGCGGAAGAAGAAATGTGAGCCGGACAGGGAAATATCCCTCGAATCTCTTATTCACAAAGATGGCTCTGAAGGCAAATACGAGATTCCGGATTGGTCTGATGACCCCTCCGATAGCGTCCTGCGGGCGGAGCTGAAGGAAGTGATTGACAATGCAATTCTATCTCTCCCTCCCAAGTACCGGCTGGTTTTCAATCTCAGGGATATTGAGGGGTTTAACACGGAAGAAACGGCTGAACTTCTTGAAATATCAAAACAATCAGTCAAGACAAGATTGCACAGAGCACGCCTGTTTCTGAGGGAAAAGATTATAAGCCATTACAGGGAAGGGGAAATCCAATGAGGCATGACTGCGTGAAGTGTTTTCAAAGAATATCCGAATACCTGGATGGCGAACTGGAGGATAACATCTGCCGCGAGATTGATGAGCATCTCCACCAGTGCCCTGAATGCAGGGAATATGTTGATTCACTCAGAAAGACCATTCAGCTATGCAAAGAAACGGCCATGGAAGAAATGCCTATAGATACCCACGATCGCATAAGATCAAAGATTCGGGAATTGCTTTTTTGAGGGGTATTGTAGTCACAGGGATTTTCAGGGTTATGAAAAACCTCCCCGATGTGGTTTTTTCCCCTGGTTTTACTTTATTCATAGATATTTCACATCTGGGCTTTATGATGGCATATATTTTCTCAGCGCTTTTTTTCCTGATCATAAAGTCGGGGTGGGTTGTGAGAAAATCCTACTGAGGTACCAGTATGCAGTGCAAATATCATCCGGATCGCGAAGCCTACATCAAATGCGAGAAAATGGAGATAGGTTATTGCCAGGAGTGCCTGGATAACTGTGAGGCATGCACCGACCCCTGCACCTATTGCAAGTTTCGATCCCAGTGCATTATCTGGGAGATGTGTCGGAAAAGTGAAAAGAGATATCGTCTTGAAGAAGCGGCAAAAGGTGTTTGATTAAGGGGAGCTAATCACCACTGTCATTTCCCACAAATACTCTGACGGCTTCCCTGTGTTCTTCTGTCAGCGTCAATAAGGCCAGTTGGGAAGAAACATAATCCAGGTGACCTCTCAAATCAGATCTGAGCCCCTTATATATAGCTCTTTTTACCATTCTTAAAGAGGCGAGGGGCCGTCTGGCGATTTCCATAATTGATATCAAGTGAACTCCATGAAAGATCCATCACCAGATCAATCGACTCCTTCTCCTGACCGGCCCAGCGATCAGCTAAAAGGCCAGGTAGAGCGGGTCACCTATATGAATGAACAAACCGGTTACACTGTGGCCAGGGTAAATGTCCCGGGGTATCTTATGCCTGTTACGATTATAGGTAATCTTTTGGCGTTAGCCCCCGGAGAGGTTTTAAAGATGGAGGGTGCCTGGGAGGATCACCCAAAATTTGGGCGGCAGTTTCGGGTTCTTAACCACCGGACCGTACTTCCAGCTTCTATAAAAGGCATCAAGAAATACTTAGGTTCCGGTCTTATTACGGGGATTGGACGGGAGCTGGCTTCGAGGATCGTCAGAGAATTCGGAGAAAAAACCCTTGAGATTATCGATAAAGACATTGATAAACTCGCAGGTGTTGAAGGGATCGGCCAGAAAAGGGTCGATATGATCAGAAAGGCCTGGGCAGACCAGAAAGAAATCCGTGCGATCATGATCTTTCTTCAGGAGCACGGTATCGGTCTAAGCCATGCAACAAAGATATATAAACGATACGGGCAGCGCTCAATTGCGGTTGTTTCTCAGAACCCATACAGACTTGCCACAGAGATAACCGGTATCGGTTTTAGAACGGCAGACAGGATCGCAAAGCAACTCGGGTTTGAAAAGACCGCTCCAGCCAGGTCAGAGGCCGGCATATTGTATGTATTAAACCAATTAGCGGAGGAAGGACACGTTTTTTATCCCTATGAGCCTCTAATAGTAAAATGCAGCGAGATCCTGGACGTGGACAGGGAGTGCATCGTCAAAGGCTTTGGGAGCATTACACTTGACGGGGCGATTGTTATTGAGGACCTGAATGAACACATGGATGAATTGAGGGCGAACCAAAAAGCGGTGTATCTGGCAAGGCTTCATGTCTCAGAAACCGGGATTGCCAGGCATTTTTCGCGCCTGATCTCATCAAAGAAAAGCATTCGAAGCATGGATCCTGAAAAGGCCATCGCCTGGGTTCAGAAAAGGATTGAATTAGGCCTGGCGCCAAGACAGATTGAAGCGGCCAAGAGAGCCATTTCAGACAAAGTATTAATAATTACCGGTGGCCCGGGCACCGGAAAGACCACGATCATTCATGCAATAATCCAAATATACAGGGCTGTTGGTGCCAGGATTTTTCAGGCTGCTCCCACCGGACGGGCGTCCAAACGCATGATGGAAGCAACCGGTCAGGTTGCCAGGACTATACATAGAATGCTTGAATTCAGTTGGCAGAAGGGAGGTTTTACCCGCAACGAAAACAGGCCCATGGAAGCAGACGTGATCATAGTAGACGAGGTCTCAATGATTGACACCACGCTTATGTACCATATGCTAAAAGCGGTTCCATCAGGGGCAACATTAATTATGGTGGGCGATTCTAATCAGTTGCCATCTGTTGGGCCTGGTAATGTACTCAATGATCTCGTCAAGTCACGGGCGGTCCCGGTGATTGAACTGAACCAGATTTTCAGGCAGGCAAGAGAGAGCCGCATTATTGTAAACGCCCACAGGATCAAGCAGGGGAGGCTTCCTGAAATCAAAGAAAGCGGGGGAAATCTCGGGGACTTTTATTTCATTGAGCAGGAAGCGCCTGATAAAGCGCTTCAAATTATTATGGAGTTAGTGTGTAGCAGGATTCCCCGACGCTTTAATATGGATCCCATGGAGGACATACAGGTCCTCTCACCCATGCACAAGGGGGAGTTGGGAACTGAAAACCTGAACAGAAAACTGCAGAATGCGCTCAACCCTTCAAAGATGGAGCTGGTTAGAGGAGACAGGCGCTTCCGTCTGAATGACAAGGTGATGCAAATCAGAAACAACTATGAGAAGGAGGTTTTTAACGGTGACATCGGTCTGATCAAATCCCTAAACGCGGAAAAGCAAGAAGTGATTGTGACCTATGACGGGAAAGCGGTGCCTTACGAGTATCTTGAACTTGATGAGATTGTCCTGGCCTATGCCATCTCTGTCCACAAGTCACAGGGGAGTGAGTACCCGGCCGTGGTCCTTCCTGTTTTTCCGCAGCACTATCTGCTTCTCCAGAGGAACCTCATTTATACGGCAGTCACACGGGGAAAACGTCTTGTGATCATGACAGGAAGCAAAAAAGCCCTGGCCATGGGGATAAAAAACGACAGGATAATGAAAAGATATACCTATCTCTCCGAAAGGCTAAAAGGGCTCTGACGCCACCACTTTCTTTTGTCTTGACGCCGCATATGAAAAGGGCGTGATTACTGAAAACCTATAAATTATCATTTAAAAATGAGATTGACAGTCGGGAGATGGAAAAGAAAAAGGGGCTGTTGAGGGCGAAAATAAGGACAACATCTGTACTCATTGCTCTTTATGTTTTATTTTAAGGGATTGTATCTTACGTTTCGCAAACAAAACCAGTCTAACGTGAATCCTGAGTCAAAACTAATAGCAGCTATACTTTTTATTGCAATGTCGGTTGAGGGATCTTATACAAGATATTGGGGTACGTCAGTTTGATTGGAATGCCTTTATTAAAGCATATATTGTTGGGGTATCCATTTGATATCAAATGCTTTATGCGGTATGAGATACAGATACATTTACTCTAAGAAGTGATGTGATACGAAAAGGTTATGTGTAACACATTTCTAAGTTCCAAGGGCAGGCGCAACGGCTGCACCAGCAAGGATCGTAAGCATACCCAAAGACAGGAGGGAAAATTTTAATAGTTTTTGCATGTGTGTTCCTTGTGTCCCCGTTTATTTTTACCCCTTCTTCTTTTTCTTCCACGGTTTCAATGCGGAGATAAAGACTGCAAAAACGACGGTCAATGCCTGAAACGTCCCAAAAATCATTGAGTTTTGTCGATTGCCCATATACTCAGGATCAGATAATGCTTTCAACCCCTGATCTTTAGCAATATTAGCCATATCGCTTAACCAGGGGCCTAACCAGAATGTGCCGAAAACCAGACCAAAAATACAGATGATCCATTTAACCGTGATCCAATTGTGTTTAAACCAGCCCCAATTGGTCCAGATAGAGTAAACCAACGCAGTTAAAAACGTTCCAATCGCTCCCGGCACTAAAATAAACAGGTCGATAAAATCCAATGTGTAGGAGATCCCATACAGTTCACCCCCATTCTCAGGATTAACAAAAAACTGCATTATGGTTAGCGTGGTGGCGCAACCGGCCCAAACACATCCTGAGTAGATATGAAGGCTTTTTAACCATTTTTGTCCTTTGCTGCTTAGCTTCATCATTTTTTCCTTGTTTAAATTAATTGAGAAGACTCAGCGTTGAGAGAAATTTGTGATATTCCCTGATTTTGATGGTGATTTGAGCTTTCTCGAAATGTCATGTACCTTGCCATGATCTGAAATAATCAGTGTTCTCAGGCTGTTGCGATACGCGTTACGTATATGTAACTCCGATAGAGGTTCACAGTTGAACCTGAATGTTTAGCCTGTCACAACATATTGTATATGCCCATTCCTGGTCAATCCAATTCGTCGGTCTACAATTCTTGCCAGATTCTTTACCCGATATTAATTCAATTCCATTGCACGAGACAATAGTTATCACCTGGTTGATTGATTTACTTAGCTTTCTAAGGCCGTCCTGCTTTTCCGCTTTTTACTATTCTTCTCTAAATTTGTTGAGTTTACAATAGATCCCGCCCTGGGACATGATATGTTTATGAAAAGCCCAAGCGGGTGAAAATGAAGTGTCCGAGAGCATAGTACGGTTTGAAGAACAGGGGTAAAAGACGTGATTTTATTTCTTGGTCAAGGATGAAGCTATTTTCCGTATCTCGCTGTTGGCAAGAGCTTCAAGCTTCTTTTTGACAATTCGTGAGTAATACTCTTGCTCGGTCTTGGTGAAAGGCTCTCCATTTATACAAATATATTGTATTTAAAAATACAAATTCGTTTCACAAGCCTTCCCAATCTTCAGGACCTTTTCCACCACTTCTGAGGGGTTCCTCCCCAGAATCCGTATCATGGGTTCTTTGCCCACTCCTCCTTCAATCGAAGCACGTGGGCATAGTGGTTTGTGGGGCCGTGCCCGGAGCCGAGGTCCAGGCCCAGGGCAATGGCCCGGGTAATGAATTTCTTGGCCTCCCCTACCGCCTCCGGGGTCGTGAATCCCTGCCCCAAAAAGGTAGCCAGCGCCGCCGAAAAGGTGCACCCTGTTCCGTGGGTGTTCCGGTTGCTCAGACGAGGGGTCTCGAAGGTCTGAAAGTTCTCCCCGTCAAAGAGCACGTCCACTGCATCACCTTCCAGGTGCCCACCTTTGACCACCACAAACCGGGGCCCCAGTTTACGGATCTTCCTGGCCGCCTCTTTCATTGTATCAAGGTCCTCCACGGGAAATCCGCAGAGTTCCGATGCCTCGGGAAGATTGGGAGTTACCACATGGGCCAGGGGCAAGAGCTCTTCCCTCACTATAATCCGCGCTGCTTCGGACAGGAGTACATCCCCGCTTTTTGCCACCATGACCGGGTCAACAACCAGGAGTTCAACCTTGTAATGTCTCAACTGCTCGGCCACCGCCAGAACGATCTCCGGGGTGGAAAGCATCCCTGTCTTCGCCGCATCCACACCAAAGTCGGTAATAACCGAGTCAATCTGTAGTTTGATGAAATCAATGGGTACAAGATGAACGCCCTGCACACCTACTGAGTTCTGAGCCGTCACCGCTGTTATAGCGCTCATACCGTAACTGCCC
>JBDRPB010000079.1:0-9119 GCA_043809485.1 Pseudomonadota bacterium
TGATGGACATTACCTACACTATTTCAAAGAGGCAGAAGGTCCGGTTTGCGAGGGTCAACATCTCAGGGAACACCGTAACAAGGGATAAGGTTATCCGACGTGAGATAAAGGTCATTGAAGGGGATTATTTCAGTGCCAAGAGCCTCAGAAGAAGTACTGGAAACATCCAGCGCCTTGGTTTTTTCGAAGACGTTCAGATTCAAACCAAAAAAGGGAGTACAGAAGACCTGATGGTCCTGGATGTCAATGTCAAGGAGAGGTCCACTGGTCAGTTCAGTATTGGCGCGGGATACAGCTCGGAAGATAGTGCCTTCGGTGTTTTCCAGATATCCCAGAACAATCTTTTCGGACGCGGTCAGAGGTTGCAGGCTTCGGCCAAGATTGGCGGAATATCAAGCGCATTCGATATCAGCTTTCTTGAACCCTGGCTTTTTGATAAGCCCATATCTGGCGGGATTGACGTTTATAAAAGGTCGCGTGAGTATGATGAATATACAAGAGACAGCCTGGGCGGGGCCCTCCTGTTCGGATTCCCACTACCTATCGATGAATTTATCAGAGGAACGGTAAAATACGGCTATGATGATACTGACATCTCTGAAGTCCCAGAGGATGCCGCGTTGGAGATTAAGGAGATGGAGGGCCAAAATGTGACCAGCAGTATGACCTTTGCAATAACGCGGGATAGCAGGGACAGGCTCTGGGATACCAGCAAAGGATCTTATAACAGGCTGCGTTTTGAGTATGCGGGCGGGGTTTTAGGTGGAGATATTGGCTTTAACAAATATATAGCCACAACTGGTTGGTATTTTCCCCTTTTCTGGGATACCGTTTTTTTGGTCAAAGGTACATGGGGCCTCGTTGTGCAAAGAACCGGCGAAGAACTGCCCGTTTATCAGAAATTCAGCATCGGCGGGATCCAAACGGTTCGTGGGTTTGAATATGAATCCATTTCTCCAAGAGACCCTGAGACCGGTGACAGGATCGGCGGTGAAAAGATGATGTACTATAACGTGGAATTTAGATTCCCGCTGGCAAAGGAGCAGGGGGTCGTCGGCGTAGTATTTTTTGACGCTGGAAATGCCTTTACAAAAGATGAAACTTACACCTTCAATGGTATCAGAACATCGGCAGGCGGGGGAATTAGATGGTACTCCCCCGTGGGGCCAATTCGATTGGAGTATGGCTATAACCTTGATCCCCTGGGAGACGAACCAAAAGGCCAATGGGAGTTTGGAATGGGGGGAGGATTTTAGTAAGGATAAGGAGGTAAATATGAAAAAATTATTTATTTTGATAGCAGGAGTTGTTTTGATACTTAGTTTTCAGCACCAAGCATTTTGTGCAGGCAGTAGTAAATTTGGCATGGTGGACATAGAAAAGTTCCAGGAACAATCAAAATCATTCCAAAAGATAGAAGAAGCTTTGCAACAGAAATTTGCATCCCTTCAGAAAAAACTGGATGAAAAAAAGGATGAATTGATCGAAATAGAAAATGAGTTGAAAAAGCAGAGCATGATGTTGAGTCTTGATGCGAAAGAAGATAAAGCGAAGGAGTTAGAGAAAAAACGACGGCATTTTAAGTACTTAGCCGAGGATTTTACGCAGGAGATGAAACAGGCACAGTTAGAGGCCAGGCAAAGCCTTGCAAAAGAATTGGAAAAGGTGGTTGAAAAAATCGGAAAGAAAGAAGGGTATACTATGATCCTGGAAAAACGGACCATTGGTCTTGTTTATTTTGATAATGCACTCGATATTACAGACCAGGTGATCAAGGAATACGATAAGATGAAAAAATAGGGGCAAGAAGCCATTGAAACTCTCTCTCAAAAAGATAGCCAACCTGGTTGGCGGAAATGTGATTGGCAACGATAGCTTTATAATCGAAGGCATCAACTCCCTGGATGCAGCAGCTCAGGGAGAGATTTCCTTTTTCGCTGATAGGAAATACAAAGAAAGCCTTAGAAAGACAAAAGCCTCCGCAATAATTGTCTCCGAGGAAAACCTTCTTTTCAAAGGGCCACAGGTAGTGGTTTCCAATCCCGCGTTGGCTTACGCCAAAGTGGCAAGCATTTTTGCCCCCCCAGTGCCCAGGTATCCAGGAATCAGTGAGCAGGCGGTTTTACACGATAGTACCCGCATTGGAAAAGATGTGTCCATTTACCCGTTGGTTTATGTGGGAGAAGAGGTATTGATAGGGGACGGTGTGATTATGTTCCCCGGCGTTTTCATTGGTGATCGGGTTAAGGTCGGAAACGGAACTATTATTTATCCAAATGTAACGATCCTGCATGATTGTCAAATCGGAAAAAATGTCATTATTAATGCTGGAACTGTCATAGGGAGTGATGGATTTGGATTTGTTCGGGATGGGGCGGTGTCTGTCAAGATACCTCAGATAGGCATGGTTCAGATTGATGACGATGTGGAGATAGGTGCCAATAGCTGTATTGACCGGGCTGCCTCGGGCAAGACATGGGTAAAGAGAGGCGTAAAAACAGACAATCTTGTTCATGTGGCCCACAATGTGATAATCGGAGAGGATACGATAGTAGTGGCCCAGGCTGCTATCTCGGGCTCCGTGCGTATCGGCAGACAGGTGATTATTGGTGGACAGGTTGCTGTTTCCGATCATGTGGAGATTGGAGACAGGGTGATGATCGGATCACAGTCAGGTGTCCCAAAGTCCATTCCATCCGGCGAAGTGGTGTCGGGCACTCCGGCCATGCCACATCGCCTTTGGCTGAAAACATCCGGCATAATCAGGCGACTCCCCCAGTTCAATGAACACCTGCGGCATCTTGAAAAACGGGTGGTAGAACTGGAAAAAAAAATCTGTGAGGAGTAATTTTGGCTATGAAACTACCTTTATATTACGAAGACATCATAAAAATACTTCCCCATCGGTACCCTTTTTTGATGGTTGACCGGATCATAGAGATGGAACCAGGGAAGAGGGTGGTGGGCATCAAGAATGTAACGGCCAACGAACCTTTTTTCAGGGGTCATTTCCCTATTAATCCGATCATGCCGGGAGTCCTTATCATTGAGGCGATGGCCCAGGTGGGTGGTGTATTGGCATGTTTATCAGTTGATGGCCCCATGGATAAAGAGAAGCAGACCCCGGTGCTCTTTATGTCCATGGACAAGGTGAAATTCCGTAAGCCCGTTGTGCCTGGAGACCAGCTTAGATTAGAAACAGAAGCCCTCAGAACAGGCAGTAGCATCTGGAAAATGGCTGGAAAGGCCTTTGTGGAAAATACGCTTGTCGCTGAAGCGACACTTGTAGCTAAAATCGGGTAAGGGAAAAATCTGAGAGATTTATTATGGGCATCCACGAGTCTGCGGTGGTGAGTTCTAAAGCTGAAATTGGTCCTGGCGTCGAGATCGGCCCTTACAGTATCATAGGGGACAATGTGACCATAGGGCGTGATACTGTCATTGGTGCTCATGTGGTAATTGAGGGGCATACCCAAATCGGAGAACGAAACAAAATATCTCCCTTTGCATTTATAGGGGGCCCTCCCCAGGATATAGGCTACCGGGGAGAAGACACCCGTGTGAAAATCGGAAATGATAATGTAATCAGGGAGTATGTAACTATTAATCGGGCAACTACCAAACAGGATCGGAAGACGATTATCGGTGATTATAACTACATAATGGCCTACGCACATATTGCCCATGACTGCATTTTAGGCAACAGGATCATCATGTCGAATGTGGCCACCCTCGGTGGGCACATCACAATCGGAGATCATGCGGTTTTGGGTGGACTTGTTGCGGTGCATCAATTCGTCCGAATAGGATCCTACGCATTCCTCGGTGGTAAATCGGCAGTTGTAAAGGATATCCCTCCGTTTATGTTGACGGCTGGTCCTACAGCCAAGTTGTATGGTATCAATCGGAAAGGACTGAGTCGAATGGGATTCCCACAGGAGACCATTGACGGTTTAAAAAAGGCCTACAGAATTATATGGCGGGAAAACAAAAGGCAGGGCAAAGCCATAGAGCAGGTCAGAAACGAGGTAAAGTCCTCCCCTGAACTTGAACTCCTCCTGGATTTTTTTAAAGGTTCGAAAAGAGGAATCCTTAGATGATTGACAATTGACTATTGTCTATTGACTATTAAAAGAACTGCAGTCGTTCTCAGGTTTCCCGCAAAAAACGGGACTGAAAGCAGGATTCAGGGTTATACTCCGCACGGTCACAAAATACGTTTTTCATTCTCGTTCTAAAAATGCAATTTGGAAATGCATGAGAATAGAACGATTTGATGATATTGAGGCATGGCAATTGGCCCGTGAGCTAACCGGCAAGGTCTATGGCTTGACAAAGAGGACCAGGTTTACTCAAGACTTCATCCCGCCATACCTCTGGCGGCCTAACCTGCGAGCAAGGTCAACGAAAGAAAAGCAACCTTGAACCTGTGAACCTGTGAACCTGTGAACCTGTGAACGCTTACAATAATCAATAGTCAATAGACAATAGTCAATCAAAAACCGTGTCTGAAAAAAGAAAAATATTAGGTCTGATCGCGGGCGGTGGGCAGTTCCCACTGATGGTCGCGGAGGCCGCAAGGAAAAGCGGTTTTCATGTTGTGGCTGTGGCCGTTAGTGGAGAAACAGAGCCCTCATTGTCAGATAAGGTCGAGGAGATCGTCTGGATAAAACTGGGGCAACTGGGTCATTTGATCAAGGCCTTTAAAAAAAATGGAGTTCAAAAGGCCCTGATGGCGGGTACCATTACCAAGAAGCTAATGTTTGAAAATATCAGGCCCGATTTAAAAGGGCTTGCAGTTATGTCCAGACTGGCAATGTTTCATGATGATAATATTCTGAGATCTCTGGCCGATGAGTTGACAGAGGAAGGAATCGAAATCGTCAGCTCCACGACGCACCTGCCGGAATTGATTGCCCCACCAGGATGTCTGACCAGAAGAAGGCCCAGCAAGTCTGAGAAAGAAGATATTTATTTTGGCTGGGAGGTGGCAAAAGAACTGGGCCGTTTGGATATTGGGCAGAGTGTGGTGGTAAGAAGCAAGACAGTTCTGGCCCTGGAGGCAATTGATGGCACAGATGAGACAATCCTTAGGGGCGGAAGACTGGCAAAAAAAAACGCAGTTGTGGTAAAGGTGAGCAAACCTGACCAGGATCTCCGCTTTGACGTGCCTTCAGTTGGACTTGAAACCGTCAAGGTAATGTCTCAGGTTAAGGCATCGGCCCTGGCTGTGGAGGCAGGTAAAACATTATTGTTTGACAGATCAGAAATGGTAGAATATGCAGACAGGGCAGGGATTGCCATCATTGCTCGTTAGATTATGAACCATTGGGGATTAATAAGAAAATGAGGCAGGAAAAATTACGGGTTGGTGTTATAGGCGTTGGGCATCTGGGGGAGTATCATGTCCAGAAGTATAAGGCGATCCCAACTGCTGAACTGGTTGGCGTAGTGGATACTGACCTGGAACGGGCAAACGAGATAGCGCGACGATACGGCACAAGGGTTTTCAGGGAGCGAAGTGAACTTTTAGACATGGTTGATGGAGTTAGCCTTGTGGTCCCTACAGAGATGCATTTTGATGTGGCCAAAGATATCCTGTCAAAAGGGGTGCATCTTCTAATAGAAAAACCGATAACTTATAAAATCGAGCCCGCTGATACGTTAATACGCATGGCCCAGGAAAAGGATTTGGTCCTGCAGGTGGGGCTTATTGAGCGCTTTAATCCGGCCGTTGTCAAAATGGAGTCTATATTGAATCAACCCGTCTTTATTGAGTCTCACAGGATGAATCAGTTTACCACAAGGGGAATAGATGTAGATGTGGTCCTTGACCTTATGATTCATGATCTGGATATCATACTCCATGTGGTTCCATCAGAGATTAAAGAGGTCCATGCCGTGGGAATGTCCGTTATCACCGGAAAAACAGACATCGCCAACGTGAGAATCATCTTTGAAAACGGGACGGTTGCCAACTTGACCGCAAGCAGGGTGTCCAATAAAACGCTGAGAAAGATCCGTGTGTTCCAGCCTAATGCCTATATCTCGGTGAATTGCGCAAAAAGGGAAATCAGTGTAATACGCCTGGATAGTAAGCTCAGGGGGTCGGATGATTACCCTCAAATTACATCAGACAAAATCAAATATCCTGATAGCGACCCCCTGGCTGACGAAATATCTTCTTTTGTGAATGTGGTTATGAATGGGTCCTCACCTGTTGTGACAGGACAAGATGGGCGAAGGGCCCTTGAAGTTGCCCTTGGCATTATTGACCAGATTAAGAGAGGCTGTAAGAATTTTAAGGCCATCTGCTGATTCCAGGAATTTCAGGTTTGCGGTCATTGTGGCCGGTGAGGCCTCGGCTGATCTGCACGGCTCTCATCTCGTAAAGGCCATGAAGGGTATGGATCCCCACATGGTTTTCTGGGGCATTGGCGGGGAGAGAATGGAACAGGCCGGGGTCAGAATCCTCATTCCTTCCTCTGAAATGGCTGTAGTGGGATTGACCGAAGTCTTCTTTCGTCTGCGCACAATTGCTAAAGCCCGCGGCAAGCTCAAATCAATATTGAAAAACAACCGCCCCGATCTTCTGATCCTAATCGATTATCCCGACTTCAACATCCATATGGCCGGCATTGCAAAGCGTTTTAATGTCCCTGTTCTATATTATATCAGTCCACAGGTGTGGGCATGGCGAAGAGGGCGAGTAAGAAAAATTTCACGCCGTGTTGATCGGATGGCTGTGATATTGCCTTTTGAGGAAGAGTTTTACAGAAAGAGGGGAATGAAGGTGGACTTTGTGGGCCACCCACTGTTGGATGCCCTTCCTGCGCAAGTTGATAAAGAAAAGGTTAAGGAGAAATTGGGATTGAATCAGGGTTATCCTGTGGTGGGGTTACTGCCGGGCAGCCGGAAGGAGGAAATCAAGAATTTGCTTCCAGTAATGATCCATGCTGCAGAAATCCTGGAGCGGCGCTATCATAGCATCCGGTTCTTTCTACCGCTGGCACCGTCCATCAAACGTGAATTTGCTCAGTCCATTCTACAGGATACATCGGTGAAAATCAAAATATTCCAGGAGGATATCTACGAGATCCTGAGCATGTGCGATATAGCTCTGGTGGCATCCGGTACTGCAACCCTGGAAACGGCTATGATGGAGGTCCCCATGATCATCGCCTATAAGGTATCTCCAATCTCCTACTGGACGGCCAAGAGGGTTGTCAAGGTGCCCCATATTGGGCTTGTAAACCTTGTGGCAGGAGAAAGAGTAGTCCCGGAACTGGTTCAAGATGAGGTCACGCCTGAGAGACTTGCCCATGAGGCCGTAACCATACTCGATAGTGACAATTTGCGCGAAAATATGATAGAAAAATTAAGGGGTATTAAAGTAAGCCTGGGGAAGAGATGGGCCTCCAAGACGACGGCTAAGATAGCCTTGGAAATGATGAGGTGAGCACTTATGGCCAGAACCATTTTGATTGTAGATGATGAAGAAAGCATTCTTCGATCCCTGGAAGGCATTCTTGCGGACGAAGGATTTGAAGTCATCAATGCAAAGAGCGGTGCTGAAGCCATGGAGAAAATCCAGGAGGAAATTCCCGACTTGGTCCTCCTGGACATTTGGATGCCTGGCAAGGATGGGATTGAGACCCTTGCAGACATAAAAGCGTCCTATCCAAGCCTTCAGGTGGTTATGATGTCGGGGCATGGTACCATCGAGACGGCCGTAAAGGCTACAAAAGTGGGCGCATATGATTTTATTGAAAAACCCCTTTCCCTTGAAAAACTCCTTCTATCGGTCAATAACGCACTCGAGTACTACAGGTTAGAACAGGAAATAAATCTTTTTAAGGAAAAAGAGAAAAGGAAATATAGAATAACCGGTCACAGCGAAGCCATCACCAAACTAAAGGAGCAAATCAGGATCGTGGCTCCCACGAATGCCTGGGTCCTTATTTCCGGGGAGAATGGCACTGGAAAAGAACTTGTTGCCCATACGATACACGGAATGAGCGTGAGAAACCGCAAACCAATGGTGGAAGTAAACTGCGCTGCCATACCGGAGGATCTTATTGAAAGTGAGCTTTTCGGGCATGAAAAAGGTGCGTTTACCGGCGCCTCCACCATGAGGAAGGGGAAATTTGACCAGGCCAACGAGGGGACCATTTTCCTGGATGAAATCGGGGATATGAGTCTAAAGGCCCAATCCAAAACCCTGAGGATTTTGCAGGAACAGAAATTTGAGCGGGTAGGCGGCACCAGGACCATCAAGGTTGACGTACGGGTGCTTGCAGCCACGAACAAGGGCCTGGAGGCGGAAATAGAGAAAGGGACTTTTAGGGAAGATCTTTACTTTCGATTGAATGTTATCCCCATGAAGGTGCCACCTCTCAGAGAGCGTGTGGAGGATGTCCCTGCACTTGTAGACGAATTTCAAGAGGAATTTTCATTCAGCGCCAAAATTGAAAAGAAAAGGTTTTCAGGAGAGGCAGTTAGGATCTTAAAAAATTATGATTGGCCCGGAAATGTTCGGGAACTCAAGAACCTGGTAGAAAGACTTATGATCATGACACCTGATGAGTTGATTCAGGCAGAAGACATCCCGTCTCCTTTCAACAAGTCTTCGGGGATAAAGGGAGGCTTTGAATCTGCCTTTATGCTTGCTTCCCTTAAGGAAGCAAAGGTTGAATTTGAAAAGGCCTTTGTTGAGAAGAAGTTGCGGGAGTTTAAAGGGAACATTTCCCAGACTGCCGAAGCCATGGGTATTGAACGGAGCAATCTTCACAAAAAAATAAAGGCTTATGGGCTTGACGGGTTCAGGCCTCAATAGTGTCCATCCAGAAATGAGATAGTTTTCGCAAGGTCAAGGAAGATGAGGATTTTAACCACAGGAATACATTGAAGTATTTCGAGGATTAAAATCCGAATCTGACGCAGAAATTGAGGAAAATAGCCATTTATGGATGGACACTAAATAACTTCGTCTATTTTTTCCCATATTTCGTCCCGTCCTTGTCTGGTTTTCGCGGAAAAGACAGTGGGGCTGATAAAGGTAATTTCCCTGATATAACTATTTATCATGGAAGACCGCGTTCGGGCTTGCTGGCGTGACA
>JBDRPB010000080.1:0-2555 GCA_043809485.1 Pseudomonadota bacterium
GCCAGGGTCCCCTCTTCGATCTGGCTTGTGACGGGCAACTTTGGATCGGAAGTATGCCCTCCACCCAAAATGACGACCCACTTCACGCCCGCTATGTTTCCCGAGTCCAGCACCGGCGGGTATTGATATTCCAGCGGTCTCAACAGCGAATCCGAAAACTCGCTAAAGCCGAGCACGGCGAATAACCCAACCCCGATGGTAACGATGATCTTCCCTGCTTTCTGCTTCCGAGTGAACCATAGAAAAAAAAGGCCCAGAAGCATCACTTCCAGGCCGACGGAAACGGGCAACAACAACGGCCCTACTATCTTCTTAAACAAAAACATTTCCCAACCCCTAAATGATCACCCATAACCTGCTCTCGTTACCCACACAAAACCAAACCGCCCAAATAGACGAGACAGACCAGATAGACCAAATGAACCAGAATCGCTTTGCCCTTCGCGCCTTTGCCTGCCCAGTTGAACCGGGTTCACCCCGCCTGCCCAATCCATTGCATGAATTTGTCTTTCCTGTTCGATCGAGGCGGCTATACAGACCTTTCTGAAACCAACACCGTCATCTCCGCTAACCCGAATTGTTCGTGACATCCTTTCGCCCTCACGAACAATCCGCCCTTCGGGCTTCGACTGCGGCCTTGGGGGCCTTCGCTCAGGGTTAGCCTTGAGCACAGTGTCGAAACCCGCAATAACGAAATTCTTTGTTGTTGCGGGTGCTTATTCACGAATGATCGAGGGTTCGTGAATAATGCAGGCTAAGAATAACGCAGTTTAGTAGCTACGTCCCCTATTCCTCAATTTCTCGTTTTCTTGCCCCAGGATAGTTTTTTTCTCTTGACCGGTGCCTTTTAATGGGTGACGCCTTTGTTCTCAGACGTGGGCTGTTATCTGCTTACCCTTTATTGTGGGTATTAGAATATTGAATTCATCCATGGACACAAATTTAGATGCATCCAATATTTCCATTTCAATCGGAGCGCCTTTTGAGTCCAGATGAAGGATAATTCCTTCTTTCAGGTCAATAGAGTCGACAGGAGTTCCCTCCTTAAATTCAATTAAAAGAATATCAGCCTCATTTGAGTATTTTATTTTCAAATCGTTCACCTCCCTCATAATATCTATCTTTATGCGGAAAATACACTGTAATTAGAGACGGGTTCAGATCATCATATTCATAGACCGCTCTTAATATATGCTGTCCATAACACTTGTGAGCTATAAATCTGTTATAATGCCCTATCAAGACTTCTTCAGGTTCCAATAATGTTTCTCCAACCATTTCGGGCGTCAATTTCCACTTTGCCATCCTGTCTATACCATGCCTTAGGAATAAACTTCGAACCTGTTTACCCTTTTTATCAAATGTAAATAAAACACCCTTTGGGTGAAGTATCCTATCAATAATGAGAACATTCAATTGAAGATCCTCTCCCGTTTCCCTCTCTTCAAACTTTGCCCTTTTATTTTTCTCGATTAATTGTATCGATTGTTTTTTGATGGCCTCTTGTGTATACCCGTAAGAAGTCATTTCCCATAGGCAATGTGCAACAATATCTGTTTCAGAGTAATTTGATATAGACCAGAGGGTCAATATCCATGCCTAACCACTCTTCCCAGTCCACAAACTCAATTCCATACGCCACTTCTTAATTGCCAATCTTACCGTCCTTGAAAATTTCAGGATTTTCCTCCTTTTTTAAAGCGCCGTCTTTCCCGGATACATAGGTGTACCACTCATTTTCAAATTCATCAAACGCCTCTTCCAGAATAATGCGCATATTCGTTTCTGAAAGTGTCACCGTCCGAAACTCTTCAAAAACCATCTTCAATCCAGCAATATTATGTTGATCATTCGGGTGCTAAGATATGAGAACAGGACAAATTTCACCCCATTTGTATTTGTACACCAATTCCAAAAATTTCATTATAAATTCATTTCCTCGTCCCAAAATCTCTTATCCTCCTGATAAAACATCTCCTTCACCTTATCGTAGTCTAACTCTATGAATTTGCATTTAATTCTCTTTTGACAAAAATCAAAAATCGGAACATGAACAAAGCAGTGAAAAAGCTGACTTAAATCACCATACCACTCCTTCCAGGTTGTCCACGAATTACAGCCATTCAGTTCTATATTTTCCTGATCTTTCAGTCTCTTCTTTGTATCTGGCAATGGAATGGAAGGTATCATATCACAGCATAACTCAACCGTCCGTTCCAAGGCAAATACCCACCAGGGGCCGATCCGCAGATCAATAGATGCGGTCTTGTAGAGGCTGTTTATACCATAGCTCCAGGTGTTCATTTGCTATTTGTCTCCTTCAACACTGCCTTTCTCTGTGCCCTCTGCCTGCCCCGCCTGCCCACGTCCCCCATTTCGCACATGAACATCCAAAATCCCACCATGGACAACAAAGGGAACTTACCGATTTTGGCCTTGGGCGGAAATCGGTAAGTAGACCAGAGATCGGAGCTTCGGAGCCCTGGTCGCCTTCGGCGCCGCCGGAGGCGGGTAAACCTCAGATCTGCAGCAAAGCAAAAAGCCAACAGCAAAAA
>JBDRPB010000081.1:0-3678 GCA_043809485.1 Pseudomonadota bacterium
GCCCCAGCCATTTTAGTGCCTGGTACCCGCAGCTCTGGCATACATAAATGGGTTTTTTCTGTTTTGTCATTTCCCGAAACCCCACCATTTTTTCTTTTCAACCTTTTCAGCCACGCCATAGTGCCTGCAAAGATCCGCTAATTCCTTCCGCCATTTGTCGGTTTCTACACGACCCTTTTCGATTTGTGTGTTGGCCGCCCGAACCAGGTACACATCTCTTATCTCGAGTCCAAACATTTTTTCCCTGAATCCTTTGTAGAGGTATTCGGTGCCCCGAATGTAAATGCCATGCAGTTCCCTTACCTCCTGTGTCTTTGGATTGATATCCTTCAGTAAATCAACAAATTGCCTATAGTGAGGAATGACATCATCCTTCAAAGCTTTATAAACCCTTGCATTAGAGGTGTAATTTTTGCCAGTAACAGAGGCATAGCTTTCAAGTGCCTTTTGTTCCAGTTGTGCGATATCCAGGATATCTTGATTCACGTACTTAACCAAATCCATAGTTGCTCTGTCAGTGGCACAACTCCCCATGAAAATACAGATGCCTAAAAAAAAAGGCAGGATCAGGAGGTTTATGTCACCAATATTATTGACAAACGCTAACCGTCTCACGTCTCTTAAATTGTAAAACTTATTGAGAATAAAAGTTTTTTTTGCCATGTCTGAGTTTTTGCCTCGCCCATGGAATGGAAATGCGCTAAGAGCATAGCGCATAGGGCATGGGGTTGTTTCTCTTTGCACTATGCTCTTTGCACTATGCAATAATTCCCAGTATTCCAATCCCGTCTTGGCGGGATGAGCGAAGCGAACTAGCTTAGATTCTAAATAGTTAGTACTGACCATCTAACAGGGTGGATTTGGCATTTACCATTCATTTGAAATTTGCCTGTCGTAGTGAAACGAAGATCCCGCCGTCGTGGCCCCGTGTAATGTGGCAGCTTTTTCATTGGGGAGCATTGTCATTTGACATTTAGCCTTATAAACTTGAATATGGCGTAGCCGCTAAACCCTACTCTGGATTTCTATCAGTGATGAAAGGTCTATGTCAATATGAACCCGATAATGGGGCATCAATTTCGCTTATGAGGGCCCTTCAATTTATTTCTTTACTCTTTCTCTGCCAGATAAGCCTTGCGGCCCCGGCCTTTTGCTGGGACAGGCCTTTCAATAATACTGCCAACTGGGGTGGTACCGGTTTAATGGAGATCCCGACGGCCCGGGTTCTTGAAGATGGGGTTATCAGGTTCGGGTACGCCCAGGCCAATCCCTTCAGGTGGTATACAGGGGCCATGGGGCTCTTTCCCGGGCTGGAGTTCAGTGGTCGCTATACTGATATTACGAACATACCATCAGGGTTAGGGTCTGGATTTGGATCATTCAAGGATAAGGCATTTGATCTGAAATATCAGATTCTTCCGGAATCCAAAAGGTACCCGGCTCTGGCTATTGGCCTGAACGATATTATAGGAACAAAGCTTTTTGAGGCCCAATACCTCGCTTTGAGCCGTCAGATATTCCCGTTTGATTTTACCATTGGCATTGGCTGCGGGCGTCTTAAAGGACCATTTGGCGGCATTGAGTGGGCCTTGACAGAACGCTTCCATGTTCTGGCCGAATACAACCCTGTTAAATATGAAAAGGACGAACCCTTGGTTAGAGGTGTCCCGGAAGGGGCCAAATCGCCTATTAATGTGGGGATGAGGGTGAAGGTTTTACCGGGCTTAGACGTTGGGGTCTCATATCAGCGCGGCGACACACTAAGTTTCATGGTTCATTTACAGACAAAACTGGGAGAACCGATTATTCCAAAAAGACCGGATCCTCCCCTTCGGATTTCGGTTGACAGGAGGCCATTGCTCGAAAGGGATGTCAAGGTGATGGTGGAAAAAATACACGAAGCCATCCATGAGGCAGGCTTCAAGGGTGTCTTAGTTTATACCAATGGCATAGAGCTTACGGCTGAATTCGAAAATGACAAATACCTATCCAACCAAAAGGCAGTGGGAAGGGGTCTCCGCATACTCCTTTTTCATTCTCCGGGTGAAATGAAAAAACTGACCGTCATTTTAAAGCGTCGGCGTATGGCCATTCTCAGTATTTCTGTGAAACCGGACCACCTGGAGAAATATCTACTCGGTAAGATACCTGAAAAGATCTTCCGTAAACTGATAGAGGTGAAGACCGTGTCAGCCGGTTCAGTAACTGAACAGGAAGGGTTCGTCAAAGCAGGGGACAAAAAAAAGGTGAATTTTCAGTTTGGCATAAAACCGGACATTGACTTCTACCTGAACGATCCCTCAGGCGTGTTCAAATCCCGGGTTGGTATCCAGCCTTTCATGATTGCATCTCTATGGGAGGGCGCTTCAGGCCTCGCCAGTTATAATATCCCCTTTTACTCAAATATCAGCTCAAGTAATATCCCGCCTGAAGACGCGGTGAGAAGTGATTCATTTCTTTATTTGGGTCGCGATTACTCATTTGACAGGCTGATGCTGGATCAGGCAGTCCGGTTGTCAGAACGGACGTTTGGTCGTTTAACCGGCGGATATCTGGAGTATATGTATGCAGGGGTAGGCGGAGAAATCCTCACCTTCCTGGGAGAAGGAAATCTGGCCATAGGCATTGAAGGGGATTGGGTCAGGAAACGGGAGCCAGGAACCCAGCTTGCACTCATGGACTTTGACAGTTACACCCTGTTAGGGAATGCCTACTATACAATCCCTGGAATTGATATGACCTTGCATGCCCAGTATGGCCGATTTCTGGCAGGTGATATAGGGTGGAGGTTTGAAGTCAGCAGGAAATATAACACGGGAGCCATCTTAGGGTTCTGGTACAGTTATACGGATACCGATGACCTTACGGGGTTCAATAAGGGCTACAATGATAAGGGTGTATTTCTGAGTCTGCCTGCCCAGATGTTTTTGAATCGTGAAACTCGCATGAGATACGATTATTACATAGCACCATGGACCAGGGACGTGGCTGCTACTGTTTATCACTGGCAGGATCTTTTCAGTCTGGAAGCTGACTTGATGCCAGCCATTTTTAAGAATGAGCTTGGCAAAATAAAAGAATAGGTCAGCGAGAAATAAACTTGAAATTCCTTAAAAAATCGTTTATAGTTGAAATAGTTTCAAAATGTTGTTCTAAATTTAGGGATTTAGGGATTCAGGAATTTAGGAATTAAAATCAATAATAATACGTCAATAATACGTCCAATTCCTCAATCCCTAAATTCGGAATTCCTCAATTCTGCATTGAGTCTATTTTAGCATCCTCACGGAGGGAGAATTTTTTGATGAAAAGAAGAGAATTTTCTTTTACAGGCAAAGTCGGAGTATTACTGTTACTGATGACCGTCATTTTCCTTCCCTTCTCGAGTTCTATATGTATTGCTGCTGAAAGTGCGGCTTCTGCAGCGAGCGAGGGTGCAGAGACCGTGCCTGTTGCTCCCGCAAAAAAGCCCGCTGTTACCGAAATACCTGTTCCTGGCGAAGCGGTCGTTCCTGCTAAAGAAATCACTCCTGTTGAACCGGCTGCGGAAGACGTTGCCGCTGCTGGAGAGGCCGGTGAAGGAGCCACAAAAGGGTTAAAGGGTACGGATACTATCTGGTATATTGCAGGTGGGGCTGCATTTATTGGACTTATCGCTTTGGGCCTTGGTGGAGGTGG
>JBDRPB010000082.1:0-3090 GCA_043809485.1 Pseudomonadota bacterium
AACCAAAGGTCTATCTTGCCTTCGGTATTAGTGGTGCATTTCAGCACCTGGCAGGAATTACCGGTGCAGGCACAGTGATTGCAATCAACAAAGACAAGAAGGCCCCCATATTCAGGGCTGCTGACTATGGGGTTGTGGATGACCTCTTTAAGGTCGCTGATGCGCTAAAAGAGCAATTAAAATAAGGTTAGAAGGCGTATCTGTTTTGAATTTGTGATTGTGATAGATTAAATAATACTGTATTACATAAAAGAGGGTTTGTTTTTATGAATCCTCTTTTTTTCATTTTGAGATTTGGAGCTTTTGATGGTTGATGACACTAACAAGTTGAGAAATATAGGTATCAGTGCCCACATTGATTCAGGCAAGACTACGCTGACGGAAAGAATCCTCTTCTACACCAAACGCATTTTTGCCATTCACGAAGTCAAGGGCAAAGACGGGGTTGGGGCCACCATGGATTCCATGGAACTGGAAAGGGAGAGGGGAATAACTATCGCCTCGGCTGCTACCCATTGTGAATGGAAGGGATACAGAGTCAACATTATCGATACCCCCGGGCATGTGGATTTTACTATTGAAGTGGAACGTGCACTCAGGGTTATGGATAGTGCAATTCTGATACTTTGTGCTGTGGGAGGGGTTCAGTCCCAGTCCATAACCGTGGATCGACAGATGAATCGGTACAAAGTTCCGCGGATCGCATTTATTAACAAATGTGATCGATCCGGGGCTGACCCCTTTAAGGTCGTGGGACAGTTACGACAGAAATTGAACCATAACGCCGTTCTAATGCAGATACCCATCGGCCTGGAAGACAAGTTTTCAGGACTTGTAGATCTGGTTTCAATGAAGGCGCTGTATTTCGAAGGTGTCAATGGAGAAGAGGTTAGAACAGGGGAAATCCCTGCCGAGATCCTTGATCAGGCCCAGGCTCAAAGAGAAGAGCTGCTGGATGCTGCCTCCATGTTTTCAGATGAACTGATGGAGGCTATCCTCGAAGACAGGGTAAGTGAAGATTTGATTTGTCAAGCAGTGAGAGAGGGCACGCTTTCCAGAAAGCTGACCCCTGTTTTTATGGGATCGGCATACAAAAATGTAGGTGTTCAGCTTGTACTGGATGGTGTAAACCAATACCTCCCCGCACCTGACGAGGTGGAAAATGTGGCCCTTGATCTGGGCCAGGATGAAAAAGAAGTATTTCTTAAAACTGATCCGGAGATGCCGGTAGTCGCATTGGCCTTTAAACTTGAAGTTACCCCATACGGACAGTTGACGTATCTCAGGATATATCAAGGTTCAGTTGGCAAGGGTGACAATCTTATCATCACAAGGACACGAAAAAAGCTCAAAGTGGGAAGGCTGGTTCGGATGCATGCAGGTCAAATGGAGGATCTGACCAGGGCCTACGCAGGAGATATTGTCGCACTTTTCGGCGTGGATTGTAATTCAGGCGATACCTTTACGGATGAGGGCTTGAATTACAGCATGTCGTCAATGTTTGTGCCTGAACCAGTTATTTCGCTGGCCATTAACCCAAAGGATCATAAAGCTCAAAACAATATGTCCAGGGCATTGAACCGGTTTGTAAAAGAAGATCCCACCTTCAGATCCCATGTGGATCAGGAGTCTGGAGAAACAATCATTTCCGGTATGGGGGAGCTCCATCTCGATGTGTATGTGGAGCGGATGAGACGGGAATTTAGCGCTGAGGTGGAGACTGGAAATCCCCAGGTGGCATATCGGGAGGCCATTACCCGGAGAATATCCTTTGATTATATCCATAAAAAGCAAACAGGTGGCTCTGGTCAATATGGGCGGGTTGCAGGATTCATGGAACCTTCAGATGAGGGTGTCTATGAATTTGTCAACAAGGTTAAAGGGGGTGTCATCCCAACAGAATTCCTGCCTGCTGTTGACAAGGGGTTTCAGTCCTGTCTCACAAAGGGGCAAGCTCTGGGCTTTCCGGTTCTTGGGATGAGGGTAACTGTGAACGATGGTCAGTCTCACAGCGTGGACTCATCGGAGATGGCCTTTAGGCAGGCGGCCATCGGGGCCTTCAGGCAAGCCTATATGAAAGCCAAACCGGTTATTCTTGAGCCCATTATGAAAGTATCGGTCGAGTCACCTTCTGAGTATCAGGGAAGTGTGCTGTCTTCCATTAATCAGCGAAGGGGACTTATTACAAGTTCTACGGAAGACGGTATATTTACCATCGTCGAAGCCGAAGTGCCGTTGGCGGAGATGTTTGGGTATGCCACTGTGCTGAGATCCCTTACCCAGGGGAAGGCAGAATTCACCATGGAGTTTTCAAGGTATGCAAAGGTCCCTGAATCCATAGCAAAAGAGTTAAAATCAAGCGCTGAGAAACAACCAAAAGGAGGAAAGAAATCATGAAGGATTTTATTTCAGTAAGCCCTCTGAAGGTCCTGGAGAAGTCTTCACGAAAAGGCTTAGGCCCTGGAAATCTCGGTGTCCTCATCGCCCGGGCCGGGGTGGGCAAGACTGCCTGTCTGATCCATATTGCTTTTGACAGGATTTTTCGTCAGGAGAAACTGGTTCACATTTCCCTGGAAGAGGGTCCTGGAAAGGTCACATCTTATTACAACGTCATATATTATGATCTTCTCAAGGCCCTAAATATTGCTGATGAATCTGAGATCCGGTTGCTTATTGACAGGAACAGAATGATTCTTGCCTACTTAAAAAAGAGCTTTGAGACAGAACGTCTCCGCATCAGTCTCAAGAACCTGGCGGAAAATCTCGATTTTAGACCTGATATGCTTATTGTGGATGGCCTTGATTTTGAAAGGGCGGAAAGGACTTTGTTCGAAGGCTTTAAGGATATTGCAAAGGAATTTGACGCAGAGATATGGTTTTCGGCCCTTTCCCACAGGCATATTACTGACGTCAATGAAAGAGGCATACCTCATCCGTGCCAACAGCTCGATGACCTCTTCAGCATCATTATGGAGTTGCAACCCGGACCATCAGGTGTCTTCCTGAATCTTTTAAAAGACCACGATAACCCTGCAATCGTTGATAACGGCGTCCGTCTTGATCCCAATACCTTCCTGGCTTTGAGTTAGG
>JBDRPB010000083.1:0-5861 GCA_043809485.1 Pseudomonadota bacterium
TTATCCAAGCATTTTAATCAATGTCAGACCTTGGGCGCTCTCTTGATTTGGGCTTTTACAGAGCCCCGAAGAAAAGGGACTTTTCATGGAACTAAAAAAGACTTTGATTGAATGCTTTATAATGATAGAATAACACGTTAAAAGTTTGAAGCACAGGAAATGGCTTGAGAAATGGTAAAAAATTCTGAAAATCTGTTTTCTCCTGAAAGTGTGTGCAAGGTCCTCTTTAAAAAGGGACTCATAACGGCAGCGCATGGACGGGACATCCTGAGAAAGGAAAAGAACATTCGAAGAAAACTGGTAAGGGCACGAGCCATGGCTGAGGCTTCCCTGCCGGCAAGGAGCAGGATTTCGAGCAGCATCAATGTCATAGATGTGATTGTATCCCTGGATCTGGAGAGGGCGGACAATCCCAGCAAGGCACTTGATGAGGAGATCATCTACCAGGTACTTGCCGAGGAATGGAAAATTCCATTTAAAAAAATAGACCCTTTGCAGTTGGATTTAGACCTGGTGACCGATACTATTCCACGGTCGTTCGCCATGAAACACCTGGTCCTTCCTATCGCCATTGAAGATGGATACATGGCCGTTGCAACACCAAATCCATTCAATGTGGAAGCAATGGAAGATATTGCGCGCGTCAGCCACATGAAGGTACGGCCAGTTGTCAGCACCAAGACGGATATCCTCAGGTTGATGAATGAATTCTTTGGCTTCAAACGTTCCATCTCAGCAGCAGAGCATCAGTTTGTCGGCCCTTCTGTTGACCTGGGAAATCTGGAACAATATGTTCGGCTGAAGTCTGCGGACGAACTTCCGTCAGATGATCAGCACATAGTAAACGCTGTAAACCATCTATTTACTTATGCATTTGAGCAAAGGGCAAGTGATGTCCATATCGAGCCCAAGCGGGACGTTAGCCTTGTGAGAATGCGGATCGACGGAGTCTTGCATACTGTTTACAGTCTTCCCAAGAACGTGCATGCCGCTATCCTGAGTCGTATAAAAACCCTTTCACGGTTGGACATGGCCGAGAAAAGAAGGCCTCAGGATGGACGGATTAAGACAGACAAAGGAGATTCGGAGGCCGAGATAAGGGTGTCTACGATTCCCGTGGCCTTTGGAGAAAAAGTGGTCATGAGGATTATGGACCCTGATATCCTTTTTCAGGATCATGAGAGGCTGGGATTTACACCCGGAGACTTGATGCGCTACCACCAGTTTATTAACATGCCTAACGGGATTGTGCTCGTGTGCGGCCCGACTGGAAGCGGGAAATCAACAACCCTTTATTCGACACTCCGGTATCTGTCAACGCCTGAGATCAATATTACGACCGTTGAAGACCCTATCGAAATGGTGCACGAAGACTTCAACCAGATCGCGGTTCAGCCTGTGCTGGGTATAACCTTTGGAACGATTTTAAGAAATATACTCAGACAGGACCCGGATATTATTATGGTTGGCGAGATGCGGGATCTTGAGACAGCCGAAAATGCCATACAGGCGGCATTGACCGGGCATCTGGTTCTAACGACTTTACATACCAACGATGCCCCTTCGGCCATTACCCGTCTTCTGGACCTGGGGATACCTCCGTTTCTGATCCAATCAACGGTGATTGGTGTGCTTAGCCAGCGGTTGGTCCGGAAGATATGTGTCCATTGCAAGGAGTCCTTTGAGGTAGAAAGCAGTGAACTGAGCGCCCGGGGTCTGGACTTTGCAAAAGACGGTCCAGTCAAACTCTATCGTGGCGGGGGCTGTAACAAGTGCCGGGGGACCGGATATTTGGGGAGGATCGGAATCTATGAGGTGCTGCCCTTTACAGAGCCCATTAAGAAGATCACAACCGCCGAAACGAATTTACAAACCCTTCGCGAGCAGGCCCTGAAAGAGGGAATGGTTACACTCAGGGAAAATGCCATAAAAAAGCTCCTTGGGGGGGAAACGACTTACCAGGAGGTCCTAAGGGTTACATGGGAGCATCTGTAACCCGCAACCCGTAACGCATCATGCTTGTTCACCTGAGCATCTCCAATTTTGCGATTATCAAACAACTTGAGTTCTCCCTGAAGGCCGGGCTCAATATCCTGTCAGGAGAGACCGGTGCAGGAAAGACCATTATCATCAATGCCATGAATTTGATCCTCGGTGGACGGGCATCTGCAGATCTTATCCGCAGCGGATGCAAAGAGGCCAGTGTAGAGGCCCTTTTCGAGTTTCCGGAGAACCGGTCGTTGACTGAAATGTTATCCGAACTTGGGTTTTCCTTTAAAGGGGAGCTTTTGATCAAGAGGAGCATTTTCCGGGAGGGCAGGAATAAAATCCTCATTAACGGTTCCATGGCAACCTTGCAAATGTTATCCCGTGTGGGTGCCATATTGATCAGCATATCCGGGCAGCATGAGCACCAGCTTCTCCTTAAGCAGGATAATCATCTCTATTTGTTAGATGATTTTTGCGGTCTTTCGGAAGAGAGGCTTGATCTGAACGAATTGTTCAATGCGTATAAATTATTGAAGGACGAGATTAATCACCTGAAAAAAGAGATTGCCGAGACGGGGGAAAGGCAGGATTTAACACAATTCCAGATTCAGGAGATCGAAAAGGCCGAGATCAGCCCGGGGGAAGACGCTAAGGTGGCTGAAGAAAAAAGGCGTCTTCAGCATTCGAAAGAGTTATTGGAGATCGTCACAGAAGGATATCATCGCCTTTATGAGAGGAATGATTCTGTTCTTTCTTCAATCTCTCAGTGTATCAAAAGCGTGGACAAAGGGGCCGAGATAGACCCGGGACTCGCTCCTATCAAGGAATCTCTTGCTGAGATTGAAATAAAGCTTGAAGACGCCTCCTTTGCGCTAAGAGATTATGAAAAAACTGTACATATGGACCCTCACAGGCTGGAGGAACTGGAAGAGAGACTTGAACTCCTAAATGGCCTCAAACGAAAGTATGGCCCCACCCTGGAAGATGTCCTGAAATACAAGAATAAGCTGGCCGCCATGATGTACGACTTAGATGAAAAAAAGGGGAAGCTGGACAAACTGGGAAGAGAACGCCAGGGCCTGGAAACAGACTTGATGTCTCGCGCCGCAGCACTTTCAAAGAAGAGGCAAAAGGCGGCCGGAGGATTGGGAAAGGCAGTGGAGAATGAGCTTAAGGATCTTCACATGGCTGAGACTAAATTCAAGGTAAAGTTTGACGAGAGTTATGGTGAGCAAAGAGAATTGCAGGATGTCAAAGTTGAGGAAGTGAAGTTAGATGGTCTTGACCAGGTGGAGTTCATGATTTCCCCCAATATTGGGGAGGACTTGAGGCCGCTTGCAAGAATTGCTTCCGGGGGCGAACTCTCCAGGATCATACTTGCACTCAAGACGATCCTTGCAAGAACTGCTTCTGTAGAAACAGTGATTTTTGACGAAGTTGACTCAGGAATTAGTGGTGCCACAGCAGAGGTTATTGGAGACAAGCTTTCATCCCTGGCAGCATATCACCAAATATTGTGTATTACCCACCTGCCTCAGATCGCAAGCCAGGGGCAAAATCATTTTTTGGTCAGTAAGGGGGTTTTTAGCGGACGAACCCAGACCATCATTTCAGGATTAGAACCCGAAGAAAGGGTCCAGGAAA
The DNA here is from genome assembly GCA_043809485.1 of Pseudomonadota bacterium. Lineage (GTDB taxonomy): Bacteria > Desulfobacterota > DSM-4660 > Desulfatiglandales > Desulfatiglandaceae > 4484-190-2. The sequence continues at coordinate 3,634 of JBDRPB010000083.1, forward strand.
TTGCCCGCCTTTTGGGAGGAAAGGAAATAACCCCGCGTGCAGTGGCCCATGCGAGGGAAATGTTGGGAGATTGAGGATTGACTATTTTCGATTGACTATTGACTATTAACAATTGACTATTTTCGATTGATTATTGACTATTGGAATGGATGAAAAAGAATTAAAAAAGAGAACTAAAGAGTTTGCACATCGTTGTATTAAGTTGAGCATGGCTTTGCCAAAGACCTATTTAGGGGATCATATCAAAGGACAGTTGATCAGGTGTTCCACATCGATAGCTTCGAATTATCGGGCTGTTTGTATTGCACAATCAAAAGCGAGTTTTATCTCTAAATTGAGTATTGTCATAGAAGAAGCGGATGAAGCATATTTTTGGCTGGAATTTATTATTGATGAGCGTTTATTAGGTAAAGAACGAGTTTTCCCTTTGCTTAGAGAGGCCGGTGAACTGACATCAATTTTTGTGTCATCAAGAAAAACGGCCAGAGGCAATATGGCAGTTTCCAAAAATAATAGTCAATAGTCAATCGAAAATAGTCAATCGCCAACGGCTCTAATGGTCTGCCCGGCCAGGAATGATCCTTCTGCCACTGGTACTGCCAGGGAATGTTTTTCCATGATGGAGGTTGTCTTTATTTCTCCTATCTTTTTTCCTAAAATGTCAAACGATCTACCTGCCCTGCAAGTGATTGATTCACCCCGAGCGAAAACCGTAAACAATTGATCAGGACGAACACCGACATCTTTTCCCCCATTAATCCTGATCATACCGTTTTCCACGGCAAGGATTTTTCCGGTCCAGGGCTTTTTCACCAGACTCTTGATTACAGCCGCAGACTGGTGTTTCAGTATCCGGGGCATTTTCGCTTCAATAATTTGATCGATGACCTCATTTTCATCCCGGCCTGGCAGCTCGTCTATCAAGAAGTCCATTTCCTCTGAATCGAGTTCGGTTAGATAAAGGCACCCGCTGGTCGTGTCAACAATATTAACGGTCATGGAGATCTCAATAATGCGGGACATGTCACGGAAAGGCCAGATGCCGGTCTTTCTTGTGGTTGCCTCCAGAGGGTTCAGAACCCCGATGATGAGGGCATTCATTCCTAAATCCTGGGCTCTCTTAACGAGTTCAGGGGGGATGACGATGCCAAATTCAGGTGATTTGCTGCCAGTACCTGAGTGAATGTCCTGGGGACCCTGAAAAAGCAGAACATGGGGGGATTCCTTCAGAAGTTCAACAAAGTTGGCAGCTATTTGTGCCGTTCTCTCCCGCCCGAATTCTGCCTGGTCTACCAGTGGTGCGATCATGACTCGTTTTTTGAGGTCGGGTGCACCGGGGACTATTTTGTCAACCACAGACTTTGTGGTGCTGCAGCCTGACAGTGCGAAAAACAAGAGTGACAAGAAAAAGGAACTTAATAAAATAAAGTATTGTTTTTTCATGCAATGCCTCTATTCAAAATTAGAATACAATATCAAAAAACTTGAACTCTCCCTGCCATTTCCCCCGGGTTTCATGGACTTGGGAAACTCCTGCGGCAGGTGGCCCGTGATTACACCAGGTTATCAATTTCCCTACTTTGTCTTCCGGCCCTTCTGCCAGGACCTCCACTGTACCATCAGGCCGATTCCTGACCCAGCCGAAAACCCCCAAAGAAACTGCCTCTCTGCGTGTGGAGTCCCTGAACCATACACCCTGAACTCGGCCTTCAATAATAAGGTGTATTCTTATGTTACTCATGGATTTCCTCTTCAGTTTTTTTGAACTTTAACGCAAGGGCCCATCTCGGGCTCCTGGATTTCAGGCCGAGCTTACCCTGCAAATCGAGCTGGTTGACCTTTACCACGGCGCCATTGATTTCAAAAGGAAACTGGTCTCTTGTCTCCTCAAGATGGCGACAGTAGTCTATGACCTCGCTGACGGTACTGCATACTCGGATATAGGGCCTGTTAACCCGAAATCCCCACTGCTGTAAGGCAACCATTAGTTCATACTGGGTGCTGAATTTGGGTCCGCTCATCTCCCCGATACCAAAGCAGAAAATATTGAGCGGTCTCTTCGCAGTGATTCTGGGATCAAGCTGCCTCAAGGAATCCACTGCCGCGTTTCGGGGGTTCGTAAAGGCTGGAAAGCCCCTTTCGATTCTATCCCGATTCAAAGTTTCAAAGGCATCTGTCTCCATATAAACTTCACCCCGTACCTCCAGGAGGTCAGGTATGGGTTTCCC
>JBDRPB010000084.1:0-2566 GCA_043809485.1 Pseudomonadota bacterium
CCATTAAAAAAGTTTCAGGGGCCAGCCTTTTGTTGAATACGATTTTTGCGTTCTGTTCAAACATGATATAGCCGCAAAAAGGCACCCCAGTACTATACGGGGCATGCAAAATACACAAAAATAATAGGTAACCGTTCACGGGTTCAGGGTTCAAAGGTTCAACGTTTCTTTTTTGGTGAAGCCTGATGGAATAAATGAGTCTCGGCGGAACTCTAAATCGAATTATTCCGCCATTTTGCGTATGAATCAACCTACTATGCTATGAATTCGCTTTTTCAACCCAAAATCGCAACCAAATTTCAGGGTTGACGTATCAACGGTTGAGATTTGCATTGAACTTCGAACCTCTCGTATGTGACTCCGGAAGGCCAGTGTCACTTTTTTGATCAAACTGGCAGCTTTGGCGGCCAGAGGCGGCGCTGAACCCTGAACCTTTGAACCCTTGAACGGTTACATATCTTTTACACAAAATATCAGAAAGACGCAATCAGCAATTGAACGTAGTTTAATTGGCCCATCGCGGATTAGTGTGAAACCAGGTCGGGAACATAGCACAAAAGTATTGTAGGGTCGGGTTTCATACCCGACCGGGGTTGCGGTGGCATATAAAATGCCACCCTACATGATGTGAGCAAAGGCTTTCACACTAATCCGCGATGGGCCGTTCAATTTTACATGCGTTTTGTAATATTGCATTGCAATTCCACAAAACACCTGTATAAATGCATTACAAAGCAATTTCACGTAACGCGACTACTCAAGCTTCCCGAGCACTCCTTTTTCCTTATATGAACTTAGACCGTGAAGAATGCGGTGTTACGAAATTTCATGACGCGTAAAGAATATCTTATTAAGCAGAAAAAAATGGGCAGGCATATATTCGGTGTTTTTCCGGCCCAATATCCCAGGGAGATTCTGTGGGCCATGAATGTGGTGCCGGTAGAGATATGGGACCCGCCCCTGGAAATAACGGGCGCTAATGCGCATTTGCAGCCTTACATTTGCTCGGTGGTCAAACTGGGACTGGAGCTTATCCTTCAGGGTAAGTGTGATGACCTGGATGGTTTCCTGTTTCCTCACACCTGCGACTCCATACAGAATCTGGCCTCCATAGTTAACGATTATCTTGGTATGGAAAAGCCCTGCTATTTTTTCTATCACCCCAAGGCGCCCTTTCGTGATTCTTCGCGTATTTTCTATATGGAACAGCTCAAGGGCCTGGCCACGCTTCTGGAGAAACAGTTAGGCCCTTTGGATCTTTTTAGGCTGAACCAATGTGTAGAGCAGGGCCGGCATGTGGCATCCCTCCTCAGGAAACTGTACAACATGAGGGCCAGTGGAGAGCTTGCTGCCTCCAATGCCCAGTTCTACCGGGTCATCCGCCAGGGCGAGTTCTTACTCCCCGATGATTTTATCCCCCTGTTAGAGGAATTCTTGACTGCATCAAAGGGCCGGTCTGTCGCCGGACCCGCAGTAATCCTCAGTGGGGTCCTACCCAACCCACCTGAGATCCTGACTCTTCTTGACGAACTGGGAGTTCGGGTGGCAGATGACGATTTTTTGAATTGTAGCAGGAGATTCCTGGGGTCACCCAGCCAGGCCCGGGATCCCTTTGAAGCCATGGCTGAGACCTATTTTGCCTTGCCCCCCTGTACCACCAAAGGTTCTTCAATTGAAGAGCGATTGGAATTCCTGTTTGGTAAGATCAAAGTCAGCGGTGCCAGGGGAGTGATATTTTACATGGTGAAGTTTTGCGAGCCTGAACTTTTTGACGTGCCCCAACTGGTAAAAGAACTTAAAAAAAGGGGACTCGCCACCCTTGTAATTGACTCGGAACTGAACCAGGGGCTTAGTGGTCAGCTTAATACTCGCGTGGAAGCGTTTGTAGAGATGATAAGTTAGGCTGCATATGTCATTAATCAAAAGACTGCGTTACAATTTTATGAAGGATCTGGGCGCACCAGCCCTTATGGGCATATCAAAGGTGGGGAAAAAAAGGCGTCCCATAAAGCCCGATCCCCATTTCGGCCCGCCGCTTAAGTGCACAAGGCGGTTGAAGGATATAATGACCAGGCACTATTTCCTCTCACGCTATGCCGAGGGGGCAAAGCCCGTTGCCTGGGTTACGAGCGGCGCGCCAGTGGAAGTGCTGAGGCCTTTTGGTTTTTACACGGTTTACCCGGAAAACCACGGGGCTCTTTGCGGTGCAAAAAAAATGGGGCCTGAGTTATGTGCTGTGGCCGAAGAACACGGCTATCATCAGGATCTGTGCTCCTATGCCCGGATAGATCTGGGACACTACTTCTCGGGCAAGACCCCTGCAGGAAAGCTTCCCAAACCTGATCTTCTTTTCGCCTCAAACAACATTTGCCAGACAGTGGCTTACTGGTACAAGGCCCTGTCCCATTACTTGAAAGTCCCTTTGATCTTATTTGACACGCCTTACAATTTCAGGGAGATTACTGATAGCGATATCTCATATATGGTTCGCCAGTTCGAAGAAATGATACCCGTACTGGAGCAGGTGTCAGGACGACAATTTAATTACCGGAAGCTTCAGGAATAC
>JBDRPB010000085.1:0-6689 GCA_043809485.1 Pseudomonadota bacterium
GTTCCGGAGCGCCGTGTGGTGGTTACGCCCGAACCCTCGGTAGTACCTGCACCGTTATTTCCCGTGGATCTTCTCGAGGAGAAGATAGGTTTTCTGAGCAAAATCCTGGAGAAAGAAGACCTTACAGAAAAAGACAGGGAAATCGCCTCAAGCCTCCTTGATACCTATAAATCTGTAAAAAACATATCCACTGGAGCGTTCAAGGAAGCGGAATACCAAAAGGTCGTGCGTGCCCTCTTAATTAACCTTAATGTCCTGGATGAAATTTATTTTTCTAAACAGGAGGAAAGGGCAAAGGATTATTCCAGGTCTATCAGCCTTTTTACGGTAAAAAGAAATGAGATCCAAGAAGCATATACATCAGGAGACTATAAAGGTGTAATCAACCACTGCCTGGAGCTAAAAGCGGTCCTTGGCCCGGATGCACTTACCGCTGAAATAAGCCTGATGTTCGCCTTATCCCTTGCCAAAGTGGGAATGCTGACAGAAGCGAAGAGTATTATTGAGGGAATTGTGCCTGAGCTTGATACGAGCCCTGATCTCAACTGCCTCCGGGCAGGCATTGCGGAGTTACAGTTGCGGTTAGGCGAACGAGAAAAGGCTATTAAAGTTTACAAAAAATTGACTGACACATTGCATGAACAGGAAGTCGTTCTTCAGGCGCTTAACAAGAGGATCTCGAGAGCGCCGGTAGAGGGCCAAGAAATCGAAGCTCCCCCGCCATTTGGGACAGGGTTGGAAGCCCGTGCGCAAGCCCAAACTGATTATGAACTGACAACTCAGACGGAGGATAACGCGGACCAAATCCTTTATGAAGTTGAACAATTGATTAGAGAGCATAAATTTGGTGAAGCATGGGATTTGCTGGTTTTGAAAAAGGGGACTGTTTCATCAGAAACCGGGTTGAAAATCATAGACCAGGCCCTGAAACGGCTTGAACGTGCCCAGGAGGAATATCTCGAGGAAACCATATCAATGATTTCCGAGAAGAAAGAAGCCGTTCAAATAGCTCGCAGATTTCTTGATGAGGAAAAATATGAACAGGCCATATCGAGCCTTGATGCACTTTCAGAGCGCGAAGAGAGTCACGAAATCAAGGAGCTAAGGGAACAGGCCGTTGAAAGTTTGATCAATCGGGAAAGGAACCGGGCCGCTCAGATGTTTTTAACAGCAAGAAAAACCCATGATCCTAAAAAAAAGGAAGAATATCTTCGCTCTTCTTACAATATACTTAAAAATTTAATTGATAAATACCCATCATCCCCCTTAATTAACAAGGTAAAGTCTCACCTCGAAAAAGTAGAGAAAGAACTTGAGGAACTTTGAAAAAAGCAGGAATAGGTCTCAGCAGTCAGACAGTTGTATCACATGAACAAGAAAAATGATGCAATCCAGACGATAGGTCTCGGACAGGCATGCGTGGATTACCTGGGCAGGCTTAATGCCTTTCCGCATGAGGATGGAAAGGCAGAACTCACGGATTTACACATCCAGTGTGGCGGTCCTGCTTCCACAGCCCTCGTTACACTCTCACGCCTCGGCATCTCAACTTCTTTCTTAGGATCCATATCAGATGATCCTTTTGGCGTGAAAATCCTTAATAATCTCAAAAAAGAGAAGATAGATGCGTCTTGCCTGAAGATCACTCCTGGCCATACATCCCAGTTTGCCTTTATAGCTGTTACCAAGGAAGGTGGAAAACGCACCATCTTTTGGCACCGGGGGACCGCTCCCCACCTCAAAAAGAGCGATGTTTGTATCAGTCGATTCCCGAAGGCCCGCATTTTTCATACAGACGGTTTGATGGTTGAGGCCTCAATCGAGGCGGCAAGACAGGCTAAGTCACTTGGAATGACAGTCGTAATGGACGCAGGGACCATAAGGGAAGGCTCCAAAGAATTGTCCAAACTTGTAAACATACTCATCGCATCTGAGACATTTGCCACACCATTGGTGGGATCAAATGTTTCCGATGAAACCGCACTTTACGCGCTCAGGGAGCTGGGTCCGGAACATGTGGTCATCACACTTGGAGCAAGAGGAAGTATTGGTCTGAATAACCAGGGTATTGTCCGTCAAAAGGCCTTTCCAATTTCAGCAGTAGATACGACGGGCGCCGGAGACGTATACCATGGTGGCTACATATATGGATTGCTTCAAGGGTGGGATATGCACGAGTGCATGCGATTTGCCTCTGCCACAGCGGCCCTTAAGTGCGCTGAAATAGGCTCCCAAAGTGGAATCCCTAATCTTAAGGATATCAACGCCTTATTGAGAGGGAAATAATAATATCAATTCAATATCCGGTATAAATTACCGGTTTTCAATATACCGCATTATCGCCTTGAACTGACTCTCACCGTCGAGACCTGCTTCTTCCAGAACCATATGGGCCTGACCGCTTCCGAGAAAGTGCCCTTTCTGAAACGGGTAAAGACTCATAGATCTGCCATGCTTTGACTGGACCCATTTATAGAGGGTGGGAAGCGTGAATCCGGTAATTCCCATTACCGCCTGTGCGAGGGAATCAGGGAAGATACGTTCCTGTTCTTCTAAAGGCAAGAGATCAAAAAGCTCCGAACTTGCTACATAATACACATCCAGATCAACGCCTTTTTCCTTGAGCAACTGCATGGCTTCCTCTATAAAGGCATAAGCCACATCACTGCCCTGAAGTACCAGGGCACCATCCGATTTTCCTTCCGAACGTCGCAACTGATATACACCCGTGGCTGCCTCGCTTACCGGCGCCAATCCCAATGCCTCACGGTCAAGGATAGTTTCATTTGGTCGCGTGACAAACGGCACTATCACCGCCGGTCTCTTAGCAAAGGAAGCCGACACAAGGGTCCACACCTCCGCCGGATCCCACGGTGTGAGGGTGATTACGGTCCCCAGAGGAAAATTGCCCTGCATGAGTTGCAGGGCCTGGGGATCGGCATGGGTGGGGCCGTCTTCGCCTGTTTTCAAACCGGCGTGGGCGCACACAAGGATAAAGGTTTTATAAGGCTCTTCCTTGATTGCCTGTCTCGCCTGATTTCCGATCGCATGAAGGCGTGATGCAATATGTCCCAATGCGGCGATAAACGCGCCGTATGAAGAGCCAACACCGATGTGGTATCCGAACGTTGATAAGCCTGAAAGGATACCCGCCATGGCATCTTCGCAAATACCGCCGATTGACATGAGCCGTGAACCCGGATTACTGACCGCATTATAGTAGCCCTCGGGAAAATCCTTGCCGATAACATTGACGCTGGTGGAACCGAGGAGGTCGGCGGAAGCGGCAAAGAACGCTCCATTGCTCTCTTTGTTGTAGTACTGAAGCACACGGCCCAGTTCTCCCCGCAGGGTGGTGGATGTCCCGGGGGCCAATCTGAGACCTTCCGGAATTGTGGTTACAGCCTTGGCAGCCGTTTTAAAGACCTTATCAATGACCGGTTTGTCCTGTCGTGGCTGCCGATTATAATCGTTGAGCCGGTTCCGTGCATCCGTCAGTCTTTGGGCCAACAGCCCGGTGGTCTCCCGGTTGGTTTCCATGATACCGCGAATGACCGAAAGGGCTTCCCAGAAACATTCTTCGATAACATCCGTATTACTTCCTCCGGCACAGCGCTGTTTGCCTGCTTCGCAGCTGGGCAGTTCTATGGACACTTCATCAAGCAACGGCTTAACAGCTTCGAAAAAACCGTCCACACAGAGTTTATGCCCTGCTCCGTGTGATGCCTTACCCTCGATACCATATTGCCAGCCTTTGGTGGTTCGGTACACCACTGCCGTGGGTTGATCGTTGTCCATTTGCACTGCCTTGCGCTGGGCCGCAATGATCTGCTGAAAATCGGTTCCGTCCGGGACCCGGATCACGTTCCAATCATGCAGAAAGGCAAATTCCATGGGATTCCATTGTACATAGTCCCCGGGCACATCACCTTCACGGCACACATGATTGGAATCTATGGAAGCCTGGTTCCAGTCCACATGGAGCACCGCGTTCTTGAGGCAAGCCGTTCCTGCAGCAGCCATACCCTCTCCTGTACGACCCGGGGTCATTCCCCCTTCGCCTTCCACGATATGAACCCAAGGGGCCTTCTCTCCGTAGTAATCACGGGCTCCGAATGCCAGACCAAGGGACGTTCCCATTCCAACACCCGATGCGCCCGTTGCAAGACGGATAAATGGTGTTGCCGGTGTTGGGTGGCCGTCAAGGGGTTTTGCGTTAAACCGTGTATAGAGCGGCGTCTTTGTGATGGGGTTCCGGCGAAAGCCCAACAGGTCTTCCAGCCTGAGTTGGAGCCCTTCATTGGATGGCAGGAGATCCGGTGACTCTATTCGTATCACCTCATTTCTCAGCGCCCACATTGCATAAAGACCAAGGGCCTTATGACCGGCCGCATATGAGATCAGATCCGCATCATTCCGGTCCGGGTCCGACATATCATACGCCATGGCATCAAAAAGCAGGCCGGATACAAATCTTCCCGAGGAGATGGACCCTCCCGGATGACCCGATGTTGGCACATAATTAAAGAGCAGTGCGCACAGTGTCCGGTAAATAAGATCAAACCGTTCAAAATGCCTGAATTCTGTTTTCGAAAGAGGGCTTCCTTCTCGCTTTAGTACTTCCGCAATATCAATATAGACTCCTCGCCTTGGTCCGAATTCCAGTCCCATGGTTGTCTCCTTTTAAAAAAACGTCCACTATGTGCTACGATTCCAAATAGGCTTTTAATTTATTCAAGCCTTCCTCGATTTCAGAGATATCGATTCCGGAATAGGCAAGGCGGACATAATATTCCGTCTCGCCCTCCAAGGCCCGGCCGAAGTGTAACCGGGTGCATACAGACACACCGGTCTCTTCAAGAATTGTCCGCCGAAACTGATCGTAATTATCCATGCCCTTGTTTTTCATGGCCCGGGTGACATTGGGGAAGAGATAAAATGTGGCTTCAGGTCGAAAACAGCGGATGCCTTCGATGGAGTTAAGAATATCCACTGCCACATCACGGCGTTCCTTAAGCTGTTTCAGGATTTTTTGAGAACCGGACTGGTCACCGGTGAGCCCTTCAATGAGCGCATGCTGGATAAAGTGATTGGAACAGGATTCAGCATTGACGTTGAGTTTCGTAATAACATCGATGGCCTCTTTGGGGCCTATAGCAGCCCCGAGCCGCCAACCTGTCATGGCGAATTTTTTTGAAAAGGTATACAGCAGCACACACCGTTCGGCCATACCCGGCAGTGAGGCGAAAGAAACGCTTTTCCCGCTGTAGCGAATATCAAAATAGGCCTCATCGCACAGCACATAGAGATCATGCTCGCGAACCAGTTCGGCGAGCCTTTCAAGTTCCTCCATGGTGCTCTCGGCGCCAGTCGGGTTTTGCAGATCATTTAACACCAAAAGTCTTGTGTTCGGGGTTATCTGCCGTTCAATGGCTTCCATGTCCAGCAGAAAATTTTCATTACCTTCAACATAGCCGTACGGCAATGCCTTGCCCCCGTGAAACTCGATCTGTGACTCATAAATAGGATATCCCGGATTGGGATACAACACTTCGTCCCCGGGATTCATCAGGGCCAGGAAAAATTTTCCGATTGTGGGTTTCCCCCCGGGTTGGACTGCAATGTTATCCATTGTATACGTGATTCCATGGGAAGCGCTCACATCAGCGGCAAGCGCTTCTCTTAATCTGGGAATCCCCGCATTGGGACAATATCCGGTTTTACCGTCTTTCATTGCCCTGGTGGTGGCTTCGATAATGTTAGACGGTGTTATAATATTCATGTCACCCAAGTGGAACGGGTACACCTTGTTACCTTGGGCCGCAAAGGCGGCTGCCTCCGCTGAAACGGCAAAGGCCGTTTCGGTACCAAGCAGTTCTATTCGATTTGCTATCCTCATCTGCTTCCTCCTTTCCGAGGCTGATACCACAGAGTAATTGACTGCGTTAATATGTTTTTCAATTTTGCAGAGTTGTCAATTTTTCTCTATTAATTTTGGAATTCCTCAATAAATGAATTGATTTTTACTGTATCCTGCTATTTTCCAATAAAAAGCTCATTCCGTCAAGGAAATATCTGCGAGAGACAATAATACTGCAATAAATCGTTATAGAAGATCATGCAGCTTCTGAAGAACGTCAGCGTATTCGTTTCCTCGGAAGCAGAACTGCAATTCATAGAATGACTTCCGTAGGGACTTGACCTGATCCTTAACATCGGCGTCATTCATCACCACCTCTTTAATCAGTTCAGCCAGGATACGGAAGTCGGTTTTTTGCATACCAAAACGTGTCATTTCCGACACACCGAGTCGCAGCGCCCCGGACGCCGTGAAGCTCTCTTCATTAGGACCAGCCTGGTAGTTGCAAATGATATTATTGGCTTCGAGTCGCTGGGCAATCTCCGGTCCGTGGCCGTAACCCACATCCACTACCACCTGGTGTGTTTCAGTAAAGTCAATGGCTGGGTCCCCTGCCACATTCAGACTGCAGTCTTTCAGGCCTCTGGCAAAGGCTTTGGCATTGGAAATAACCCTGGTTTGATACTCGTCCTTGAAGTGATTCATCTCGTAGGCAGCCATTAGGAGTCCTAACAGTGTGCCGAGGTGATGGTTGGATACTGACCCGGGAAATGCCCGCCGGCGCAAGGCCTCCCAGAGTTCGTAACGTTCCTCATGTTCTTGAAAACTA
>JBDRPB010000086.1:0-3324 GCA_043809485.1 Pseudomonadota bacterium
GATGGCAAGGTCCGATCCATCCGCTCTTACGGTGTGGGAGGCAGCCTCGCCGAAATCCCGAGGCTTGCTGGAAAATACCGTATGACCGTGGCCCTGGGGGCATGGTTGACGTCAGATCACCAGGAAAATGAAAGGGAGGTCGAGAAAGTCATTGAGATCGCCAGAAGGCACAAAAACGTCGTCCGGGTATTCGTGGGAAATGAGACTGTGCTCAGGGGGGAACTCTCACCTGAGCAGTTGATCCTCTATTTAGACAAAGTCCGTTTTGCCCTAAAAGTTCCAGTGAGTACGGCCGAACCCTGGCACGTCTGGAGGAAACACCCGGAGTTGGGGAAACATGTTGACTTCATCGGCGCACACATGCTGCCCTATTGGGAGGGTGTCCATCTGGATATTGCCATTGAATACGTGATTGACAAATACAACCTTCTCCATGGGCATTTTCCTGGCAGGCCCGTTGTCCTGGCCGAGGTGGGTTGGCCTAGCAACGGCAGGACCCGCAGAAGTGCAGTAGCCTCTCAGGCCAGTCAGGCGATCTTTCTGCGGCGTTTCCTTGAAAAGGCCCACGTGGCCAAGTATGACTACTACCTGATGGAGGCCTTTGATCAGCCCTGGAAGAGCGAGAGCGAAGGTGCCGTGGGTGCCTACTGGGGTGTGTACGACGTATACAGGAACCAGAAATTTGCCTTTACAGAGCCTATCGTTAGGGTTGCTCAATGGAAGATCCTGGCCGCGGCCTCCGTGGTCCTTGCAGCCCTTGCCCTCTGGATGCTCTTGATCGATGGAGGGACTCTCAGAAATAGAGCAAGGAGTTTTCTTGCGGCAACGGCCCATGGTGTGGGGGCGGGGATCGTCTGGGTCGCCTATGACTATGCAAACCAATATCTCACCCCCTTTACGGTCACCGTGGGGATTGTTCTATCCATGGGTTTCCTGGGCATAAATCTGGTTATTTTGACCGAGGCCCACGAATGGGCCGAATCCAACTGGGTCACGAGACGGAGAAGGTTTTTTGGCCCTTCTCGGCCCCCGGCAGGCGGGGAGACGTTCTTGCCCAAGGTCAGTATCCATGTCCCTGCCTACAACGAACCCCCGGAAATGATGATAGAAACGCTCAATGCCGTTGCCTGTTTGAAATACCCGAACTTTGAGGTGCTTGTCATTGACAACAACACCAAGGAGCCGGCCATGTGGAAGCCGGTGGAGGCCCATTGCCGAGCCCTGGGAGAGCGGTTTCGGTTTTTTCATGTGGACCCCTTGTCAGGATTCAAGGCCGGAGCACTTAATTTCGCTCTGATGCACACGGCCCAGGATGCAGAGATCATAGCGGTCATTGACAGCGACTATCAGGTCCAGCCGTCGTGGCTTGCGGACTTGGTTCCACATTTTGTTAGGTCAGAGATTGGCCTTGTGCAGGCCCCTCAGGATTACAGGGATGGCGGGGAAAATCTTTTCAAAGCCATGTGCTACGCCGAATACCGGGGCTTCTTTCACATAGGCATGGTGACCCGCAACGATCGCAATGCCATCATCGAACACGGAACCATGACCATGATTCGTGCCCGGGTCCTGAGGGAAGTGGGGGGATGGGCGGAGTGGTGTATTACGGAGGATGCAGAGCTGGGGCTGAGGATCTTTGAACACGGTTATGAATCCGCCTACGTGGAGACGAGCTACGGAAAAGGCCTGATCCCGGATACCTTCCTGGATTACAAAAAGCAGCGTTTCCGTTGGGCCTATGGGGCCGTTCAGATCATGCGCCGCCATGCTAAAGAGTTTCTGGGGTGTGAACAGAGCCGGTTGACTCCTGGGCAGCGCTACCACTTCTTGGCCGGATGGCTACCCTGGCTGGCCGATGGATTGAACCTATTCTACACGGCTGGGGCACTCATTTGGTCGGCGGCGATTATCATGGATCCAAACCATGTGGACCCTCCTCTGGCGATATTCACCATTCCTCCCATGGCCCTCTTTTTCTTTAAGGTGGTCAAGATGGCCCATATCTACCGTACAAGGGTGGGGGCAACCAGATGGGAAACAACAGCAGCGGCCCTGGCCGGCTTGTCCCTTTCCCATACCATTGCCAAGGCGGTTATCCTGGGATTTTTCACGAAGGATATGCCTTTTTTCAGGACCCCCAAGTGCGAAAACCGGCCTGCGCTCGTTCAGGCCTTTGTGGTTGCAAGTGAAGAACTATCTCTGGCCCTTGGCCTCTGGGTTGCCTCTCTGGGCGTGGCCCTAACACAGGGCAGGGAGACTCCCGGATCCCTTCTGTGGTCGGCAGCCCTGGTAGTTCAATCTCTTCCCTATCTTGCGGCCTTTCTCGTGTCGGTCATCAATGGGCTCCCATCTGAAAAAACCCGAAAATCTTTTCATGGAAAACCCATGGTTATACCCACTGCACATTGATCGAAGACCTTTTCTTCTTTCCCATCCTTATTATTTCACCTTGAATTCATCCCTGCGGTTTTTGGCCCAGGCCTTATCATTATGTCCGGGGTCGGCCGGTTTTTCTTCCCCATAGCTTATCGTCGAGACCCGATCCATAGAAACACCCATAGAAACGAGGAAGTTCTTCGCCGTAATCGCCCTTCTTTCCCCTAAGGCAAGGTTGTATTCGTTGGTACCCCTTTCATCGCAGTTTCCTTCAATCACGATGGAGAATTTGGTATTGGCCATGAGCCATTCCGCCTTCTTCCTTAAAATGGCCTGGGCTTCGGGTCTTAAAACCGATTTGTCGAAGTCGAAATAGATCGGCTTCAATTCAAATTCCTGAATCTCAGCCCTGAGCTTTTGCTCCCTCTCCTGTTCCCGGAGTTTTGCAAGGCGCTCTGACTCGGTCCTTTTTAAGGCCTCCTCATCAACGGCCTTTTTCTCTTCTACAGGTCTTGCTGTCGTAATAACCTCAGGGGATTTGACCTGTTCTTCTGTCTTGATATGCTTTTTCGCACAGGCCGTTGTAAAGATAGTGAGACAACCAACAATCCCTACTGCCATCAAAATAGTCATAATTCTCTTCATAGAAATACTCCCTCCAAAAATTTGAAAAAACTAAATTAACAACATTTTCTTGCACCCTTATTGGATCCGCCATTTTCTTCAAAGGGGTATGGTCCTTGATGATCCAACGCATTGCAAAAAAAGGCATAACTCAGACCACTCAGCCCGAATTATGCCTTAGGTCGGATATAGGAATTATCCTATTTCTTGCCCTTAGCTTTCGCCTTTGGCACTACTACAGTGACGGCACTGGCGACATTCTTGTCCCCATCCTTCTTGTAGTTCACCAATACCTTGACGCCCTCTTTGATGCCTTCCTGGACC